>JAFWGD010000108.1 GCA_017515355.1 Coriobacteriales bacterium | reverse complement strand
TCCGGGAAAGGTCCCTCTGTCATTGCAGGAGGCAAAACCTCACAGACTGCTGTCGTGTCCCAGCCCCATCCCTTCAGTGCCTGCTGAAGCTGCTCATTCCCCAAGCATCTGCGAGCTCGCTTCTGCCCAGCGTGGAATGCACCGAGATGGGGCAACCCGAGATGGTCTTCGGCGGATGGGAGAAGCTGGAGTCGACCGTCAAGCGCATCAAGGGCGAGGGTCCGAAAGCGATCGTTGCGATCAGCGCCTGCCCCGTAGGAATCATCGGAGACGATACCGGCAAGATCGCGGAGCTCTCCGAAGAGGACCTTCCAGTGATCGCGGTGCAGACGGACGGCAACATGACCGGCGATTTCCAGCAAGGCGTTTTCGCTGCGTCGATAGCCATCGCCCGTGCCCTGATCGATCGCGAGCGGCCGAAGGTTCCCAATAGCGTCAGCATCATCGGGGAGAAGGCGGTCGTCACCAACTCTCAGAGCAACTACGAGCTCATCGCGGGCTATCTCGAGCGCATGGGGATCGATGTCGCCTGCCGCTTCCTCTACGACACGACGATCGAGGATGTGCGCAACTTCGCCACTGCATCGCTAATCCTGCCCGCATATACCGATTTCACGGCTCAGACGATCATGAGCTTCTTCCGCGATGAATACGGCATGGAGGTCTTCGATCGCGCCTTTCCGATAGGTTTCGACGAGACGTGCGAGTGGTTGCGCCAGATCGGCGGCAGATTCGACGCGTGCGACGTGGCCGAGGAGATCATCGCCCAGAGCGCCGATGCCTACGCGGAGTCAGTCGAAGAGCTGCGCCCGAGCCTTGCCGGGAAGAGGCTCATGGTCTTCACCTACAACTGCGAGCTCGACTGGTTGCTCAAGACCGCGCTCGATTGCGGGATGGAGATCGCGAAGATCTGTCTCGTCGACTACTCTCAGGACATGGGCTTCAGAACGCGCCTGGACGTCGATTTGCCCGTCGAGACAGGCTACGATCCGAGCAGGCGCGTCGCCGATATCGCGGAGCTGAAACCCGATGTGGTCCTTGCGAACTACACCGCTCCGAACTCGAACTCGGAGTACGTGAACGATGTGATTCCTATGTGCCCCGACGTGGGCTTCGGTTCGGGCCTGGCGCTCGCGCAGCGCTGGGCGAGGCGCCTGAACACTGCAAGGAAGGGGTTGTGGGAGCAAGATGAGCAGATATATCGAGACCGTTACTCCCGATAGCCTCTCCGGCGCCATTTTCGCGATGGAGGGCGTCGACCGCGCCATCGTGCTGCTCAACGGCCCGACGGGATGCAAGTACTACCACAGCGCGATTTCGGACAACCAGTTGATTCGCCAGTCCGATTTCGATCCGCTGAAGTACCCCTTCACCTGGTATTTCGGGCAGCCACGCGTTCCCTGCACCTACGTCGACAACGACGACTACGTATACGGCGGGGAAGAGAAGCTCGTCGCCGCGCTAGAGTTCCTGCGTGACAACATTCCCTTCGATTTCCTCGCCATCGTCAATTCCCCGGGAATGTCGTTGATCGGCGATGACATCGCTGGAATAGCCAGGCGCGTGCTGGGCGACCGCCCGCATCTGGCCATAGAGACCCCAGGGTTCTCGCAGGATGTTTGCCAGGGTCACGAGCTGGCCGCCCTCGCGCTGCTGCGCTCGATCGGGTTCGATGAGGGCGTGCAGGCGGTGTCCAAGCGCGTCAACATCCTCGGGATGTCGCTATCGCAGATCCACCACTACGGCGATGCGCTTGAGATCCGGAGGCTTCTCGAAGGCTGCGGACTGGAGATCGGATGCGCTCTGTGCGCCGGCAGCTCCCTCGATGAGATTCGCAGCATTCCGAGCGCTGCGGCCAACATCGTGATCTACCCCGAATTCGGCATCGAGACCGCGCGCTACCTCGAGGAAAGGTTTGGCATTCCCGCCTACGTCTGCGATGGTCCACCGATCGGATTCGATGCCACCGAGCGGTTGCTCGAGGGGATCTGCGAGCTCGTCGGAGGTTCCCCGGAGCCGATGCTCGAGGAGTGCCGTGATGCCCGCGCTCGCGCATTCGCGTTCATTTCGCGAGTCAACAGCATCTCCGGCATGCCCAACGGCGTGGCCTATGCGATGGAGGGCTGCTGCTCCGAGCTCTGTTCCTACATGGAGGCGCTCACCGGATACATGGGGATGACGCTCACGGGCGCAACGGTCCTCAACCCTCAGACCTCGCAGTGGTACCCGCGCCTATCGCAGATGGCCGCCGACTACGGATTCCCTGAGGCGCTCTCGGTGGATGCGGGGGACGCCCAGGCAGATATCGTCTTGGGCAGCGGCAACACGATCGCCGCGCTGAAGGCCCAGCGCAAAGTCTTCGTCGGCATCGAAACCTCGCTGCCGACCATCGGATACTACGATCTCGTGCCGAAGACCTTTCTCGGCATCAACGGCACGATGCAGCTGCTCGAGAGCGTCATCAACGCGCTGCCGTTCTAGCTGAGGAAAGGCTCGTGAAGCCGCCGTTGTGGTATGTTTGAATTCCGAATGGAACAGACCGGAAGCGCTATGGAAAACGACGAGAAGAAGAAGCTCGAGGTCAAGTGTCCCGTCCCGAATAAGGAGAAGGGGAAGCCCAGCGACCCCTGTATCCGCGCCGAGAACGAGGACGACGACGGCTACAGCCCCTATTGCGATAGGAGGCCCGAGCCCGAGCCGCTTTTCGAGCGCGACCCCTGGAACTGACGCCAATGCGTCGAATCACCTGCAAGCATTGCGATCATGGAGTGAGATATGGGCAAGGAGAGAGTCGAGTACGCATCCCGTGCGGAGATACCCGAGAGGTATCGATGGGACATCGAGAGGATCTACGCAACAGAGGACGATTTCCTCGCAGCGCTCGAGGTGGCAAAGGGCTATCCCGAGCATGTGGCGAGCTTTAGCGGGAAGATCTCTCAAAGCGCCGAGAGCCTTCTTGAATTCCTGCGGTTCGACGACGAGATGAGCCTGAACCTCGGCAAGCTCGTCAACTACGCGAGCCGCAAGAGCGACGAGGACACGCGCGATTCGCATTTCCAGGCGCTCGAGGGCCAGGTTATGAACCTTTACGTCGCGCTCTCCGCAGCAGGTTCGTGGTTCACCCCCGAGCTCATGACCGTCGACGACGAGACCCTCGCTCGCTTCTATGCCGAGCAGCCCGGGCTCGAGCTCTATCGCCGCGCCATCGACCAGGTTCTGCGCATGCGCGACCACACTCTCTCGCCCGATGAGGAGCGCCTGCTCGCATCGGCCGGAGACATGAGGGTCCAGCCCGGCAACATCTACTCGCTCTTCAACGATGCCGACCTCTCGTTCCCTGCGGCCATCGACTCGGAGGGGAAGGAGCATCCCGTCACGCATGGAAGCTACATCCCGCTGATGAACTCGGCCGACCGCACGCTGCGCAAGTCCGCATTCGAAGCGCTCTACGGTGAGTATGGCAAGTTCCGCAACACGTGCGCTGCGACTCTTGCTGCCGAGGCCAAGACGCGCCGCTTCTTCGCCGATGCGCGCAAGTTCACCTCAGCGCTCGAGGCCGCGCTCTACGGAAACGAGATTCCCACCGAGGTCTACACCAACCTCATCGAGACGGTGCATGCCAACCTGCCTGCGATGCACAAGTACGTTGCGCTTCGCAAGGAGCTGCTAGGAGTCGACGAGCTGCACTTCTACGATCTGTACACTCCGATCGTCGAGGACCTCGACATGCGATTCACGTACGATGAGGCGTGCGAGCTGATCCTCAAAGCGCTCGAGCCGATGGGGGAGGGGTACCTCTCGATCGTGCGCGAGGGCCTCTCCAATCGCTGGATAGACGTCTACGAGACCCCGGGCAAGCGCAGCGGAGGATACTCTTCGGGAGGCTACGGCATGCAGCCCTACATCCTCCTCAACTTCCAGGGCACGCTCGACGACGTCTTCACGCTGATCCATGAGATGGGCCACTCGATCCACACCTACCTCTCTTGCGCCAACCAGCCGATCTGCTACTCAGACTACGTCATCTTCGTCGCCGAGGTCGCCTCCACCTGCAACGAGTCGCTGCTCATGCGATACATGCTCGATCATGCCGCCGACAGTCGCGAGCGCGCCTACCTGCTCAACCACTTCCTCGAGCAGTTCCGCGGCACGCTCTACAGGCAGTGCATGTTCGCCGAGTTCGAGCTTTTGGTGGGGGAGATGACCGCCCGCGGAGAGGTGGTCACCGCCGATGCGCTCTGCAACGCCTACCGCGATCTCAACGCACTCTACTTTGGGGACGGCATCGTCCTCGACGACGAGATCGCACTCGAGTGGGCGCGTATCCCGCACTTCTATTACAACTACTACGTCTACCAGTATTCGACCGGCTACGCAGCGGCCATCGCCCTCTCGCAGCGCATACTCAGCGGCGAGCCCGAGGCGCTCGACAGCTACATCGGATTCCTCTCGGGCGGCTCCTCCGCCGATCCTATCTCGCTGCTGCGCGGAGCGGGTGTGGACATGGCGAGCCCCGAGCCGGTGGATTCGGCGCTCAAGCTCTTCGACGAGCTCCTCGACCAGATGCGCGATATCGTTTCAGAATAGGGTTTTCCAACAGGCATCCTAGCGCCATCCGCAACGCTTTGCGGGTGGCGTTTTCCCCTTGCGAAAGCGCTGTTTCGTAGTGCGAACTTATGCCAGCGCCGCCAAAGCTGAACAAAGGAACGCTTGCCACGCGTTCGCAAATGAAACCGAAGCACTTGACAAGCGCTGTGATAGGATTATGAGCAAGTGGGATTAGCAGCGCTGAATGCTTTTTGTCTAGTTGCTAAGCTGGGAAATTGCCAATCGGTGCAGCATCAACCCGGTGTTATCCCGAGAGGCAAGTTCTAAGAACCAGGAAGAGGAGAGAGTATGGAGTTCAAGAACGATCTAGGTAAGCCTTGGAAGTTCGAAGAAGGCGACTTTACCGTAGTCCGCTCTGCTATGTGGAGCCCTCCTGGATGCCATCCAGTAGGATGCGGAGTCAAGATCTACGTTGACAAGGACGGCGTCATCGATCACGTCGAGGGCGATGAGAACAACCCGATCACCAAGGGCCGTCTTTGCGTGCGTTGCCTTGCACTCAAGGATTACGTCTACAATCCGAGCCGCGTCATCTATCCGATGAAGCGCGACCCCAAGGATCGTGGAAAGCACGACAAGTGGGAGCGCATCACCTGGGATGAGGCCTATGCGCTCATCAAGGAGAAGAGGGACTACTTCCGCGACACCTATGGTCCGGAGTGCATGGCGGTCTTCTCCGGCACCGGCCGTTCCGGCGGAATTCTCGTAGCCGACATGGCTCAGGCGGTTCTCGGAACCCCGAACGCATGCTACACCCAGTCCGGTTACGCATGCTACCAGCCGCGTTCGATGTCGTGTTCGCACGTTCTCGGCGCGTACTATCCCGAGCTCGACTATGCAGGCGGCCTGCAGAACACCTATGACAACCCGACGTACCGCGTGCCGGACGTCATCGTCTGCTGGGGCAAGATGCCTCTGGCATCCAACGGCGACGGCCTCTTCGGCCATGCCGTCATCGACCTCATGAAGCGCGGCTCCAAGCTGATCATGGTCGACCCGCGCGTCAACTGGCTCTGCACCCGCGCTGACGTCCATGTTCGCCTCCGTCCCGGCACCGATACCGCAATGGCGATGGCATGGCTGTCGGTCATCATCAACGAGGACCTCTACGACCATCAGTTCGTCGAGTACTGGTGCTACGGATTCAACGAGTTCGTCGCCCGCATCAACGATCCCGAGATGGGCATGACCCCCGAGAAGGCAGCCGAGATCTGCGAGGTTCCCGTCGAGGACATCTACGCAGCGGCCCGCCTCTACGCAAGCGGAGTATCCTCCATCGCTTGGGGCCTTGCATTCGACCAGAACCAGAACGGCAATCAGGCCGCCCACTGCGTCCTCGCGCTTATGGCGATCTGCGGCAACGTCGACGTTCCTGGCGGACAGATCATCGCCGAGATCGACGCAGCCCCCGGATTCGAAGAGGGCAAGAAGATGGAGGTCAACCTCGACAAGGCGGATGCCGGCGCTGATGGCAACGCAGCCGAGGACGCGGCCCGTCCGCAGCGTCGTATCGGTTGGGACGCCATGGATCCCGAGCTCAGGGCCAAGACAATCGGATATGCGGAGTATCCGCTCTACGTCGACAACATCCGCAATGCCCAGTCCGACATGATGTGGGACGCGGTCGTCAGCGGAAAGCCCTATCAGATCCGCATGGGCTGGATCCAGTCCACCAACCTCCTCGCTCCCTCCTGCTGCGCTCAGCCGCAGGGCTGGTACGAGGGTCTCAAGAACCTCGAGTGGTGCATGGCAACCGACTGCTTCATCACCCCGACCATCGAGGCCTTTGGCGACCTGATCCTCCCGCTCGCTTCCTGCGCGGAGAAGGACGACGTCGTCATGACCCACTATGCCGGTTCCCCGGTCACCCTGGCAGCTTGCAACAAGGCCGTTGACGTAGGCGAAGTCAAGTCCGACATCACCATCCTCATCGAGCTTGGCGAGTACCTCGGCAGCGACGCCCTCAAGAACGAGAAGGGCGAGCGCATGTTCAAGGACGAGGACGACTTCCTGACCCAGCGTCGCGCGAAGCCGACCGGAATGCCTTTCGAGGATCTGCGCGACATCGTCGTCTTCCAGCGCGGCGTCAACTATCGCAAGTACGAGACCGGCCTCCTGCGCCCCGACCGCGTACCTGGATTCCTCACCCCGACCGGCCGCGTAGAGCTCTGGTCCACCGCCTACGCACAGTACGGCGAGGATCCGCTGCCCTACTATCGCGAGCCTGCATTCAGCCCGCACACCAATCCGGCACTCGCTGAGAAGTATCCCTACATCTTCACCACCGGCGCACGCAACTATGCGTCGTTCCACAGCGAGCATCGCCAGATCGCCGTTCTCCGCGAGCTCCACCCCGATCCGATCATCGAGATCCATCCCGATGACGCTGCGCGCGAGAACATCGCGAACGGCCAGTGGGTCGAGGTCTCCAACGACTACGGCCGCGCCAAGTTCAAGGCCGTCGTCTCCGTCATCGTCAAGCCCGGAACGGTTCAGATGGATCACGGCTGGTGGTTCCCGGAGCGCCAGGCAGACGACGACTCCCGTGACGAGATCATCCCCGTCGGCGAGATCGCAACGTTCAACGACGAGGTTCTCGACGTTGCCATGAACGGCACTGAGATCCGCGCCGCGCACGTCCATTCCGATCATGCTGACGAGCCTGGCCTCTACGGCGTCTGGATTTCCAACGTAAACGACATGGTCCCGAACCACTACAACTCTCACCTCGGCTATGGCGGTCCTTACAAGTGCAACTGCTGCGCTATCAAGCCCTTGAAGGAAAGCTATGACACTGACATGCGCCTCGTCGCTGAGAAGTTCGACATTTAAGGAGACCGACATGCCTAAGTACGCATTGCTTATTGATTACGAATATTGCACCGGCTGCGAGAGCTGCGTCGTTGCATGCAAGATGGAACATGATATGCCCATTGGCAAGTGGGGAATCAGGGTTCATGACGATGGTCCTTGGCAGATGAACGAGGAGCATGAGGGCGGCAAGAGCTTCAACTGGAACAAGATTCCTGTTCCCACCGACATGTGCGACCTCTGCGCAGATCGCCTTGCCGAGGGCAAGAAGCCGACTTGCGTCCACCATTGCCTCGCATTCTGCATGGACTTCGGAACCATCGCCGAGATGGCTGCCAAGCTGGCCGAGAAGCCCAAGCAGGTCCTCTTCGCTCCGTGCGACTGCGACATCGACCTTCCGGGAGCCGATGACTTCGTCATCCCGACCGCCAAGGCTGCCGCTGGTCCTCGTCCGCGTCCGAAGATGGCACCGAAGCCTCCGGCGCTCAGGGCATAGAGGGACGTTGACGCGCAATGCCAGAGTGTTATTGCTGCACCAACTGCAATTCGTGCGGAAAGCTGGATAGGCAGAAGGTTTCCTTCGGTCGCCGCTACTGCCCTTATTGCAAGGAGGAGGCGCCTGACAACGAGGTGACCATCTGTCCCAACTGCGGCAAGCAGCTTCCTCCGCCATTTCCTGAGATGCCAAGCCTGCCTCCCAGGAAGCCGGTTGTCCAGCAATAGGCCTGGCACGCAAACGAGCTATGAGAATGGGTCCATCCGCTTAGAGCGGGTGGACCCATTTGCTTTGCGCAGCTTATTGCCGATGGCGGCGGCTTCGCGTTTGAGCGGCCGCCTTGTGGCGCGCATTGCGCGTTACAATGATGCAGTACGCGAAGGCAACCGTCCAGAAAGAAGGGGATTGACATGTTGGAAATCGGCACGCAGGCGCCCGACTTCACCCTTCCAGACAAAAACGGCGATCTGAAGACGCTCTCGGACTACCGGGGCACGAAGGTCGTGCTGTACTTCTATCCGCGCGACAACACGTCCGGCTGCACAAAGCAGGCAACTGGATTCGCAGAGCTATATCCCCAGTTCCAAGAGCAGGGTGCAGTGGTCATCGGCGTGAGCAAGGACAGCGTTGCGTCCCATAAGAAGTTCGAGGAGAAGTACGGCCTCCCGTTCACGCTGCTCTCCGACACAGAGTTGGAAGTGCTGCAGGCCTATGAGGTATGGCAGGAGAAGAAGCTGTATGGGAAGGTCTCCATGGGCGTAGTGCGCACGACATATCTCATCGACGAGCAAGGCATCATCGTAAAGGCATTCGGCAAGGTCAAGGCAGCCGACAATCCATCGCAGATGCTCCAGGAGCTTGAAGGCGGCGCGTAGAACGCAAATGCCTCTCCTGAGTGCTTCTGCTCGCAACATGTAGCTGAATCCGGGTAAAGGAAAAGCCCCGCGATTGCGAGGCTGGAAGGGCTTTTGGCTCCCCGGGTAGGACTCGAACCTACAACCCATCGGTTAACAGCCGATTGCTCTGCCAATTGAGCTACCGAGGAATGGCTTTTTGGCGCGAAAAGAATTATAGCACGGAAAGAACCGCAGCAACGGAAAAGCGCTCTTTCTCGTTAAACGGCATGCAAAAAGGGCAGCCATCTTTGAAAGGATGGGCTGCCCTTGCGTTTCGATGCTTGCCGAGCGCTACTTCTTGGTGATCGCAGCGTGGAGCTCCTGCAGCGAGCGGACCTCCGGATCGGCTGCGTTGTTGACCGCAATGATACCCAGTGCGGTTGCGCGCGCAGCAGCCAGCGTGGTCATGTAGGGAACATGCGCCTTGATCGCGGTCCTGCGGATAAGCGAGCCATCGTCGCTGGACTTGGTAGAGGGCGAAGGCGTGTTGACCACGAGATCTACCTGGTGGTTGGTGATCATGTCGATCAGGTTCGGACGACCCTCGGAAGCTTTGCGCGTAAGGGTTGCCGGGATGCCGGCCTCGATGAGCATGTCGCGGGTTCCTCGCGTCGCGACGACTTCGAATCCAGCATCGACGAAGAGCCTGCCGACCTCGATGAGGTCGGGCTTGTCGTGGTCGGATATCGAGAGCAGCACGGAGCCGGCCTTCGGGATGACGTTCTGCGTTGCCTCCTGCGCCTTGAAGTAGGCCTCGCCGAAGGTGGTTGCCAAACCGAGGACCTCGCCGGTGGAGCGCATCTCAGGCCCGAGGATCGGGTCGACTTCGGGGAACATGTTGAACGGGAAGACGGCCTCCTTGACACCGTAGTGCGTGTATATCGACTCATGCAGATCGCCAACGGGGGAGGGGCGCCCGGTTAGCTCGCCGGTCATGACATCGGTGGCGATCTGGACCATCTGGATTCCGCAGACCTTGGATACCAGAGGCACGGTGCGCGAGGCGCGCGGGTTGGCCTCCAGCACGAAGATCTTCCCATCCTCGATCGCATACTGCATGTTCATCAGGCCGACTACATGCATCGACTCGGCGATGCGGCGCGTGTACTCGCGAATCGTGGCGAGCTGCTCGTCGGTGATGCTGACCGAGGGGAGGATGCAGGCGGAGTCTCCGGAATGGATGCCCGCAAGCTCGACATGCTCCATGACCGCGGGAACGAAAGCGTGCTTGCCGTCGCAGATCGCGTCGGCCTCGCACTCGAGCGCGTGGTTGAGGAAGCGGTCGATCAGGATCGGGCGGTCGGGCGTTACGCCAACGGCCGCCGCCATGTAGCTTTTGAGATTGACATCGTCGTAGACGACCTCCATGCCGCGTCCGCCGAGAACGTAGCTCGGACGCACCATGACCGGGTAGCCGATCTTGTGCGCGATCTCGAGCGCATCCTGCACCGTGACCGCCATGCCGGCTTCGGGCATTGGGATGCCGAGCTCCTCCATGACGGCACGGAAGCGGTCGCGGTCCTCTGCGAGGTCGATGATCTCGGGCGAGGTGCCGAGGATCTTGACGCCGGCACGCTCGAGCTCGCTCGCGAGGTTGAGCGGAGTCTGCCCGCCGAACTGCGCGATGATTCCGAGCGGCTTCTCGGCCTCGTAGATCGCAAGGACATCCTCTGCGGTCAGGGGTTCGAAGTAGAGCTTGTCGGAGGTGTCGTAGTCGGTCGAGACGGTCTCGGGATTGCAGTTGACGATGATCGTTTCGAAGCCGAGCTTCTTCAGCGAGATCGCCGCGTGAACGCAGCAGTAGTCGAACTCGATGCCCTGGCCGATGCGGTTCGGGCCGCCTCCGAGGATCATGATCTTGCGGTTGCCCGAGATCGGGTTGGCATCCTCGGCTACGCGATCTGTATGGTAGGTCGAGTAGTAGTACGCGCTGTTCTGCGTCGAGCTGACATGCACGCCCTCCCAGCGCTCGGTCAGCCCGAGTTCGGCGCGGCGTGCGCGGATCTTGGTCTCGGAGATATTGAGCAGCTTGGCGAGATAGCGATCGGAGAATCCATCGAGCTTGGCTTGCGTGAGAACCTCATCGCTCGGAAGGCGGGTGGGGTCTGCCTTCGCGAACGCGATCAGGCTTTCCTCCTCGTCGACGAGCTCCTTCATCTGCTCGATGAAGTACCTCTTGATCTTGGTGAGCTCGAAGATCTCGTCCACGGTCGCACCCTTGCGCAGCGCCTCGTACATGATGAACTGGCGCTCCGAAGTGGGTGTGCCGAGCATCTCGATGAGCTCTGCCTTCGAGCGCTCGTTGAAGTCCTTCGCGAATCCGAGGCCGTACCTGCCGGTTTCGAGCGAGCGGATGGCTTTCTGGAATGCCTCCTTGTAGGTCTTGCCTATGCTCATGACCTCGCCGACTGCGCGCATCTGGGTTCCGAGCTTGTCCTCTACGCCCCTGAACTTCTCAAACGCCCAGCGTGCGAACTTCAAGACGATGTAATCGCCGCTCGGGACGTATTTGTCGAGGGTGCCATGCTTGCCGCAGGGAATCTCGTCGAGCGTCAGGCCAGCCGCGAGCATAGAGGAGATGAGCGCGATCGGGAAGCCCGTCGCCTTCGATGCCAGTGCTGAGGAACGCGAGGTGCGGGGGTTGATCTCGATGATGATGTCGCGGTCGGTGACTGGGTCATGCGCCCACTGGACGTTGGAGCCTCCGATGACCTGCACCGCCTCCATGATCCTGTAGGACTTCTCCTGAAGGCGAGCCTGCACCTCGGGGCTGATGGTGATCATCGGAGCGGCGCAGAACGAGTCTCCGGTG
>JAFWGD010000107.1 GCA_017515355.1 Coriobacteriales bacterium | reverse complement strand
GTATACGACCGAGGTGTCGTGCACGAGGGGCTCGACGATGTCGCGACGATGACCCAAAACGGTGATCACGTCATCGCAGCCAGCCTCATGGGCAGCGTCGACGACCCAGCGTATGAGGGGCTTTCCAAGGAGGTCGAATGCGACTTTTGGCATTGAGGATTTCATGCGAGAGCCGCTTCCCGCGGCCAATATCAGAGCAGCTGTACCCATCAGCAATCTTCGCTTTCGCGTAAGTCCCTTATTGCCAAGCGAGCTCAACGGGAATGGCTGGGGCACAGGGATTCGAACCCCGATAGCTGGCACCAAAAACCAGAGTCCTGCCATTGGACGATGCCCCAATGATGCCCATGAAGACGCTGTGACGAGTTTATCACGAAATCGCGCGCATCTCACCAACTGCAGCGCCGAGCTGCACCGAGTGCGCTGCAACCGCGAAGAGGCCATGCGCGGTTGCGCGGCGAGCCGTCTCTTCCGCCGATTGCGCGCTGTCGCAAATGGCGAAGACTGCCGATCCGCTGCCAGAGAGCATCGTGCGGATTACGCCAGGGGCCAACGCCAGAGCGTCGAGCGTGCGAGACACATCGGGCTCGATGGCGCAGGCGGCAGCCTGGAGATCGTTGGCCATGAGGGGCGCGAGCTGGGATGCCGAGGCGCCAGCGCGAAGCGCAGATGCCAGCGGGTCGAGGTTGGATGGCGCTGCATCGGCTCCGGAGATCCTGTCGTACTCGCGGTAGACCAGCCCGGTTGAGAGGCCGCAACGCGGGCGGAGTATCACCATGTCGAGCGCTGGCGTCTCGAAGGTCTCTACGAGCTCCTCGCCAAAGCCCCCCATCAGCGCGCAACCTCCATCGAGGAAGAAGGCGATATCGCTGCCGAGGGCGCGCGCAGTTCCGAGCGCAACCTCGCCGTGCAGATCGAGCTCGGAGAGCTTAGCCATCATCGCGATGGCGGCAGCGCAATCCGAGGAGCCTCCGCCAAGGCCCGACTCGGCGGGAATTCTCTTGTCGACTTCGATCTCGAACCTGCTTGTGGGTTCGGCGCCGATGCGCCGCGCGAATTCGACGATGGCCCTGTAGATCAGATTCCTCTCAGGGGGCAGTTGCGAATAATCGCACTCGACACCAGTGCAGTTGCGCATCGCGATCGAGATGCCAGGGTCGGCCACATCGCGCTCGATGCGCACGCGCAGCTCGTCGGCGAGAGAGATCGTCTGCATTATCGTCTCGACAGGATGCCTGCCGCTGCTGGTTTCGAAGCCGACGGAGAGGCCTAGGTTGACCTTGGCCGGGGCAATCAGCCTGCATTCGATGCGTTCGCCCATGCGATCTCCTCCAGTCGCGCTACGCCAGCGCGTCTACTGCCTCTTCTCCGCGAAGAACCTGTCGAGCAATTCCTGGCAGCGATCCCCCAGCACGCCCATGTTCACGGCGAAGCTGTGGTTTAGCCGCGGATCGTCATGGAGCGCGTAAAGCGAGTCGAGTCCGCCGCCCTTGGGGTCGAACGCGCCGAAGACGCAACGTGCGATGCGCGCCTGAACCATCGCGCCCGCACACATGATGCAGGGCTCGAGCGTCACGTAGACTGTGCAGTTCGAGAGCCTCCACCTGCCTAGCGATTCGGCAGCGGAGCGCATCGCGAGTAGCTCGGCGTGGGCGGAGGGGTCGTTGCTCTCCTCGCGGCGGTTGCGATCGGCCGCAACCACCTCGCCATCGCACACGACCACTGCGCCGACGGGGACCTCCCCTGCCGCGAGCGCCTCCTCCGCTTGCGCTATCGCAAGCTCCATGAAGCGGATGTCATCTGCAGATATCACGTCGCGCGCCTCCAGCTCCGCGTGTTTTCGCCATCCCGCAAAGCATATAGGTTGCCGCGCCCCCGCGCAAACGCTGCGCCATGGCGCGACCCCTATAAAACAAATCTCCCGCCTGTTCATCAGGCGGGAGAAGAGTTCAAGCTTTGCCTGCGGGGAAGAAACTTACTTCATTGCCCTCAGGATCTCAGCAGCGACGTTTGCGCAGGGGCCGCCGTCGACGGTGTATGCATCTGCGCCGATCTCATCGCAATACTCCTGGGGGACAGGAGCGCCACCGATCATGATCTTGACCTGATCGCGGAGGCCAGCATCCTCGAATGC
>JAFWGD010000106.1 GCA_017515355.1 Coriobacteriales bacterium | reverse complement strand
TAGCGTATACGATGTCGAATAAGAAGGAGCTGAAAAAGATCCATTTGACGATGTTGCTCACAGGAATCCCGCTGAGCATCCTGCAGTTGGTGGGAATCATCCTGTGGATAGCGAGCGGAATCTGGTGGGTTTTCCTTGTATGGGTCATCTCGGCGATCCCCTACGGCGTATGGATCTCGCTATGGTACTTCAGGAAGGTCGACTACATCTGCCCGAAGTGCCATGCGATCTTCAAGCCGACCTTCAAGGAGGCGTTCTTCGCGAAGCATACGCCCGCAACGCGCAAGCTGACATGCCCGCATTGCGGCCACAATGGCTTCTGCGTGGAAGTTGCAGCTGAATCGGAGGCGGCAGGCTATGCGCGAGGTTGAGTTCAACAGAGCCCAGGTGGTCAAATATCTGGTCTGGACGTTCGCGGTTGCCTACGCCATCCAGGTTGGCGCAGCCTATCTCTGCAACAACGGCAATGCGATGATCGGACAGCTAGCGATTTCAGCTGTGATGTTCGTGCCGTTGCTGGGCGTGCTGATCTGCGGAGCCGGGTTGCGCGGGCTGGGCTGGAAACCGCAGATCCGCAAGAACATCAAATCAATCCTTATAGCCTGGTTCGCGCCGATCATCCTTACCGCAATCGGCGCCGGCCTGTACTTCCTTGTCTTCCCAGAGCACTTCGACCTAAGCGGAGAATACCTCATCGCCAGCGGCGCCGCTGAGGCGCTCGGGCAGATGGATGCGCAGGGACTCTCCTATCCCATGTACGTTTTGATAAGTGCGGTCAGTGCAGTAACATATGCGCCGCTCATCAATATGATCTTGGCTCTGGGCGAGGAGGTCGGCTGGCGAGGCTTCCTGTATCCGCAGCTGAAGGCACGACTCGGAAGGAGGAAGGGCCTGCTGCTAGGCGGCGTGATTTGGGGCGCATGGCATTGGCCTCTCATTTGGCTGATCGGCTATGAGTACGGCGCGGACTATGTTGGATTCCCGATAATCGGCATGCTGCTCTTTTGCATCATCACCACAGGATGGGGTATCCTCCATGATTGGCTATACGAAAGAAGCGGCAGCATCTGGTTGCCCTCGCTTTTGCACGGTGCGGTCAACGCAGCCGCTGCACTCCCCTTGTCGGTCTGCATAACCAGCATCGGATCTGCAAGGCTGCTTGGACCCGCACCGGTAGGAGTCATTGCTGGCTTGCCATTCCTTGTGGTCGCAGCGGTTCTGCTGCTGCGCGAGAAGAGGAGCGATTCGTGAGAAGGTACGCATATCTCAAAGAATCCCTATTACGCGTTGAGGGAGAAAAGGTCTGCAAGATTATGCTCTGCGAAGCTGACGAGGGGGTCTATCTCTTCGAATACTGCAGCTTGAACGCAAACCGATGCTCTGCCGATCGCCTCTACGATTCGCTTGATGAGCTGTACGATGAATGGAACGATCTGATCGACGAGAGAGGCTGGATCGACATCGAAGATCCGCTTCCAGATTGCCAGCACGATGCGTTTTTGCCCATTCGCATCAAAGGCCGCGATATCGGGAAGCCGGAATGGGGTAGGTTCGAGACGCTAAAGGACGGAGAGTGGGTCGAGTTCGATCCCACAGAGCTCTGATATGAAGGAGAGCTGCCACATGAAGAGAATCCTGGTCAAATCGGTCTACGATGCTTTCGACTACGTCATGGATCACTACTACCCCTTCGGCCTGAAGGAGTTCGCGGGCAGGCGGGATACGTACGCTGTGATATCCATACAGGATACCCACACCTTGGGCTTCGGCTTCCAGTTCGCGCAGAGCGAATGCTGCAAAGCGGTGCTGACGCTTTACTTCGATGACGTCTACAAGCCCGTGGAGGGAGCGGTTCTCTTCAGCGAGGAGATGGCCGAGCAGATCATCGGCTTCATCGAGGCGAACCAGAACGTGGATACACTGCTTGTCCACTGCTATGGAGGCGAATCGCGTTCACGCGCAGTCGGAGCGTTTGCCGCGAAGATGCTGAGGGGCAGCAACGAGGAGTACTTCGCCACCGGCAATCCCAACGAGGTGGTCTACGAGACTTTGATGGACGTCTGGGAGAGACGAATCCGATGATTGACTGATTTGCTGCGGAGATTATTCCACGCGGTCAACGCCGGAAAGTGAAGTAAACTCTACTTAATCGGAAATCCATTGCGATAGCGCAATGCAAGGAAAGGAGCAGCCATGGCTGTTGTGATCAACTCGTTCTTCACTGGCCAGTGCGGCAGGGAGCGCAAATTCACGGACGATATGATCGGCGGCGGAATGATCGACAAGATCCGCGCCCAGAAGGGCTGCAGGCGCTACGAATACTTCGTGCCGATGTACGGCGGCGGGCTCATCATGCTCGTCGAGAAGTGGAACGACCGCGCTTCATACGATGCCTTCATCGCATCCGAGCTGTATGGCGAGGTTCGCGAGATAATGGCCAGGTACGACCTCACCATGAACGTCGAGCTTTACGACACCGGCGATTAGCGACGCACTCCCCCACCTAGAGATAGACGAAGGCTCCCGACCTGCGCAAGGCAGGCGTGGGAGCCTTTCTTGTTGAGCTGAAGAGCCTCAGCGCCGAGTTAGACGTCGAACTCCTCGATAAGGTCCATCATGCCCCTGATCTCTGCATGGCCGTTCTCGAGATAGAACAGGCCCATCTCCCAGCCGTTGCCCTCATAGACCTTCTGCAGATGCGGAGCAGCCGCCCACACTGCTGCAAGGAGCTCAGGGTCCTTGTCGACAACGGCGGTGCCGTCATAGCGCATGAACTCGTTGCCCGCCACCGCAAGAACCTCAACCTTCGGGTTGGCGGTGAGCTGCTTGAAGACGTTCTTGAACGTTCCGCAACCGAAATAGACCTTGTCGTTGTAAACCAGATGGAGTCCGAACGAACGGCCCTTGGGCTGGTCGCCATCGGTGGTCAGGAAATAGAAGACTCCTGCCTTGTCGAGATACTCGTTGACCTTAACTGCATTGGACATGGAAAACCTCCTGATCGAATGGACTGAAAGTGCTAACTGCCTCAATTATAGGGCCTAATCGCAACGCGCATAGACTGCAAATGAGGCTATCATTAAGACGCACGAACGAAAGGAAGCGCCAATGAGCGTCAGGTACAAGCTTGCAAAGCCCGTGATAGGCAAGGTCGCGAAGGGCAGCCTGCAAAGGGGGCTCGACCACCAGAAGCTTTTCCTGAAAAGCATCAGGGCGATCCAGAATCGCAAGACCCTTCCGCTGGACAAGCTGCACAAGGCAATCGACTTCGACGAGCGCAAGGTTGGCGCAACGAACTATTACGCAGTGCACAGCCGCAAGCCCGCAGGCCACAAGCTCGTGCTCTTCCTCTTTGGCGGCGGCTACTGCATGCCTGGAGGCGGACGCGACTTCAGGTACGCGCAGGAGATGGCAGACGAGACCGGCGCTGAGGTTTGGCTGGTCTGGTATCCGCTGCTGCCAGACGCAACCGGATACGAGATCGCAAAATCGGTCGTCGACGTCTTCGAGGTGGCGCTTGCGAGCTACAGCCCTGGCGAAATCGCCTTCTACGGCAATTCGTCGGGCGCAGCGCTTTGCCTTTCGGCCTGCGTATTCATGAGAAAGTACCGTCCTGAGCTTCCGCTTCCCAGCAAGCTCGTCACCCAGTCTCCGCCGCTGCGCGTCCCTCCGACAAGCAAGGAGCGCGAGGTGATGCTCAAGCGCGCCAACCAAGACATGATGATTCCCGCGCGCCTCGTCGACATCTACCTCGAGCGCGACGACATCTTCGATTCAGGCGGATTCGACGAGCTCGCCAGCCCTATCGACCAGAGCTGGATGGGATTCCCAAGGCTGTTCGTGCTCTACGGCGGCGACGAGGTCTTCCTCGCCTATCTGCCGGCATTGCTGGAGAAATGCAAAGCTGAAGGAGTGGAACTGAGCGTCTACGTAGGCAAGGGCGGACACTCCTTCAGCGCAGTGGAATCGCTGCCTGAACACAAGATCGGACGGCAGAAGGTCTTCGAGTTCCTGAATCACAACTAGCCGCGCGCAATCCCCTATTTGAAGAGCAGCGCTCCGAAATACGTCACAGTACCGGGACCGTTGTTATATGTCATGCCAGCCATCTTCGCGAGTACGGCAACAGTGAACC
>JAFWGD010000105.1 GCA_017515355.1 Coriobacteriales bacterium | reverse complement strand
GGTCGAGGGCATCGGCGCATGGATCGCATTCGTCGCGATCAGCGCTCTCGCAGTCAACCTCATCTATGCGATCATCATGGCATTCGCTGGCGCTGGCAGCTCGTTCTTCTCGGCGCTCCTCTACAAGACCCTGCCGTCGACCGTCTACGATGCCGTAGCCTGCTCGCTCGGCTGGCTCCTCGTCTCCAATCGTAGCCGCAAGGCCAAGACTCCGCGCACCAAGAAGAGCAAGCGCATGAAGATGTAGGAGCGAAGATGTCCCCGCTGATTCTCGCAATCATCATCTTCGTAGTCGTCTTCGCGCTCGTTCTCGTCGGAGTCGTCTTCTTCATGCGCACGCGCTCGACCGGCGGCGACCTCGTCGTCAAGCAGAGCCTGCGCAGGAAGGACGAGATAAAGAAGACGGGCAAGGAGCCCAAGCAGGCCTTCGGCGCAGAGGACACCCACAACTCGATCTCACGCAACAGGACGCTCATCTTCGGCGGAATCTCGCTTGCGGCGCTCGCGGTGCTGATGGGGAAGTCCTGGGCGCTGCAGATCCTTTCCGGATCCGAGTACTCCGCCCTTTCGAAGGAGAACATGACCGCAACGGCCAACCTTCCCGCCACGAGGGGCAGGATCCTCGATCGCAACGGCGTCGAGCTCGTCAAGAATCAGATCAGCCGCACCGTCGTCGCCGACGACACGGTTCTCGAGAATCCCAACCTGGTTCATAGGCTCTCGCTCGTACTGGGCATCCCGAAGGAGGCCATCAGGGCGAGGCTGATGGACGAGACCGGCGGCGTTCAGTCGTCGAAGGCGATAGCATCCGACGTATCGATGCGCGCGATCTCCTTCATCTCCGAGAATCCCGCGGTATTCCCGGGAATCTCGATCGAATCGAGGTTCAACAGGATCTATCCAAACGGTTCGCTCGCAGCGCACGTCCTCGGTTATTCCGGAACGATCTCCGAGGAGGAGCTCAAGTCCAATGTCGATGGAATGAACTACGCTTCGGGCGACGTGGTTGGCAAGTCGGGCGCCGAGCAGGCCTTCGAGCGCCTGCTGCAGGGCAACAAGGGAACGAGGACCTACAAGGTCGACTCCGACGGCAAGACCATCGCTACGCTCGACGAGATTCCCTCCGACCCGGGCAACGACGTCAAGCTCACGATCAACTACAAGACCCAGAAGGCGGCGGAGAAGGCGCTCGCGGAAGGGCTTGAGGATTGCCGCAAGCGCAGATTCAAGAACGCGTACTGCGGCGCCGTGGTTGCTATGGACGTCCACACCGGCGCTATCCTGGCGATGGCGAGCGCCCCGACATTCAACCCGAACAACTTCATCGGCGGAATCTCGAGCGAGGACTGGGAGAAGCTCAACAGCGCGAAGTCCAACTATCCGATGAACAACCGCGCAATCTCCGGCGTCTACCCGGCGGCTTCGACATTCAAGGCCTTCACCGGCCTTGCAGGCCTGACGCACAAGATGGTCGACAAGAAGACCGAGTTCGAGTGCAAGGGAACATGGGTCGGAATGGGCCGCAAATACCCGAAGAAGTGCTGGCTGCTCACCGGCCACGGCGACCTCGCCATCGTCGACGCGATCTCGAACTCCTGCGACGTCTACTTCTACGAGATAGCCAAGTGCTTCTACGAGATCGAGGACGACCAGCCCACCGCTCTCCAAGACTATCTGAGGTCGTGGGGCTTCGGTGCCAAGACCGGCATCGAGCTTGCCGGCGAGTCGGAGGGGCGCATCCCCACGAAGGAGTGGAAGGAAGAGTACTTCAAGGACAATCCCGAGAGCTCGATCTGGCTCGGAGGAGACCTCACCAACCTGATCATCGGTCAGGGCGACGTTCTCATCACGCCGCTCCAGCTCGCCTGCGCCTACAGCGGAATCGCCACGGGAAAGATCCCCAAGCCGCATATCCGCGGCGACGTCCTCAATAAGGATGGGCAGGTCGTGCTTCCCGAGACGTTCGAGACGAGCGATCTCTCCCCGGTCTTTTCGGAAGAGGACATACAAACCATCCGAGAGGGCCTGAGAGCCGCTGTAACGACCGGTGGAGTCGCAAAGGCATTCCAGGGCTTCGGCGCGAAAATCGCGGCTAAATCGGGAACTGGTGAGACTGGATCGGAAAAGCGCGACGACTACGCGTGGATTGCCGCGTACGGACCCTACGACAACCCGAAGTACTGCGTAACCTGCGTCATCGAGCATGGCGGCGGAGGAACCTCGAGCGCAGGACCAGTCGCGCGAAAGGTGCTCGCGCAGCTGCTCGGCCTCGATGGCGACAAGACCGTCTACGTCGAAGAGAGCGATGAGAGGTAGGAGGGAGGCGAATCCATGGCTGTGACCCCAAAGATCGAGAAGGCGCAAACCGCCTCCGCCAGCAGGATCTCGTCGATCCTCGGCAAGGTCAACCTGCCCTTCTTCGGAGTCATCGCGGCGCTGCTGATCTTCGGTATCCTCAACCTCTCGTACGTCCTCGCGGGCAGCACGGAGTATTCTCTGATGCGCCAGGTCATGGGCATCGGCCTCGGCATCGTAGGAATGGCTGTCTGCTGGAAGATCGACTACCGCATCTTCGAGCACATGATCATTCCGCTGCTGATCATCGACATCGTGCTCATCCTCTCACCGCACCTGCCCATCATCGGATACTCCGCCGGCGGCGCAACCTCGTGGGTCAAGATAGGCATCCGATTCCAGCCCGCCGAGCTTGCCAAGCTTGTCACGATCCTGCTGATGGCGGCCGTGGTCGCACGCTACCAGGGGCGCATCGACTCGCCTAAGGAATACCTCAAGTGCATCGGGTTCCTCTGCGTTCCGTTCATCTGCATCATGACCCAGCCAGACCTCGGCACAGGCCTCGTGCTCATCATCATCGGCGCGACCATCATCTTCGTGGGAGGGGCGAACAAGAAGCTGCTGCTGATCACGATAGGCCTGATGGCGGCGTTCATCGCCTTCATCTTCATAGCCGACCCGATCCTCGACAACATCGCCGGCAAGGACGTGTTCCTCAAGGATTACCAGCTCAACCGCATCCTCGTCTTCCTCAACGAGGACGCCGATCCCACTGGAGCCGGCTACAACCTCAAGCAGGCGAAGATCGCCATCGGCTAGGGAGGCCTGCTCGGCAAGGGCCTCGGCAACGCCACTCAGTCTGCGCTAGGCTTCCTGCCCGAGGCGCCCACCGACTTCGTCTTCTGCACCATCGCCGAGCAGATGGGCTTCGTCGGGGTATTCGTGCTGATTGCCCTCTTCGGCCTTCTTCTCGGAATCGCGATCTCGATGGCGATGCGCACCGACGACCTCTTCGGCAAGCTGATAATCCTCGGCGTCGTCGGGATGTGGCTCTTCTCTATCTTCGAGAACATCGGCATGTGCTGTGGTCTCATGCCCATCACGGGCATTCCGCTTCCCTTCATCAGCTTCGGATCGTCGTTCATGATCTCGAACTTCCTCTGCATCGGCATCATCTGCTCGGTTTGGAGCAGGCAAAGAGCCGATGCCGCCGCGAAGATCAGCATCGATTAGCGGTTTTTGAGGGAGAATCGCCCGCGCCAGGGAGAACTAGCGCTCTATCTCGTATCCAGCGGCCTGCAGCGCCTCGAGCGCCTGCTCGAAGCGCTCCTTGCGCGTAAGCACGTAGTCGGTGTCGTAGGTCGAGATGGCGAAGATGGCGATGTCGGCCTGAGCCAGTATCGCGGCGATCTTGGCGAGAACCCCGACGAGCGAGAAGTCGAGCTGCGCTTCGATGCGGAAGGCTCGCCAGCCATCGTCGCGCTCGGCCATCGCGGTCGGTGCGGTTTCGGTTGGGCACACGAGCGAGAGCTCCTCGTCGGTGTGGGCGAGGAAGGTGAATTCGCGGCTGAAGTCTATCTGCGCCGCTCCTGTAAGCTTGCAAATCGAGAGGTCGACATCTATCGCCTTGAGCCTCATAGCCAACGCCTTTCCGCATAGCTGTCGC
>JAFWGD010000104.1 GCA_017515355.1 Coriobacteriales bacterium | reverse complement strand
CGGCTACATGGTGACCTCCACCAAGTGGATCAAGGTCGACGGCATCTGGTACCACATCACCAAGGGCTACATGGACGTCAGCAAGTGGATGAAGGACTCCAAGGGCTGGTGCTACCTCGGCCCCGACGGCGCGATGGTCACCAACGGCTGGGCCAAGGACTCCAAGGGCTGGTGCTGGATGGGCGCAGACGGCTACTGGGTGGCGAACAAGTGGGTCAAGGATGGCGACGCCTGGTACTACATCAAATCCAACCACTACATGGCCAAGAGCGAGTGGGTGAAGTCCGGCTCGTACTGGTACTACCTGCAGGCCAACGGCAAGATGGCCACGGGGACCATCACCATAGGCAGCAAGACCTACACCTTCGACGACAAGGGCCACTGGGCCCCGTAGCTTTCGCCCGAGCAAGTAACGCAAAGCGAAGGAGCCCGGCATCTAGTCGGGCTCCTTTCGTTGCAGTTGCGTTCGCGCAGCCTAGTCCTCTTCCGCCAGGCGCGCTATCAGCTCGAGGATGGCCTGCGCGCTGTTGAAGTTGGCGGGAACGATGTCCTTGGCGGGGACTGAGACGTCGAACTCCTCGTCGATTGCCGAGATGATTGCCAGGATGTCGAATGAGGTAAGGGAACGGCTGTCCACAAGATCGGTGCAGGTCTCGTAATCCACATCGTCGTTGATGTCTTCCAGAATCGCGATCACTGCGTCAAGAGTTGGTTCCATTGACTGTCCTTTCCTGTGCTACCGAGCATTGAACGGGGTGTTCAATGCGCTTGTCTCTATGAAATCGCGGCAAAGCTCGACGGAGCCATCCGCATGTCGCATGATAACGCGCGGCATCGTCCTGCTCAAGAAGAGCGCATGTCCTTCGGTTATGGCATAGGCGCCAGCGTTATGGAACGCGAGGACATCGCCTTCAAGCAGGTCGTTGAGCAAGGCCTCGCGTGCGATTACGTCGTTGGTCGTGCAGAGGCTACCGCAAATGCACCAGGTGCCATCGGCATCCTCGAGCTTTCCGCAGTTGCGCTCCAATGCGCTCTCGTTCGTGATGATCGGCGTCTTCATGCCCATGATCTGACCCACATAGCCCAGATGGTTGATGCCTCCATCGATGATGCAGTAGTTGATGTCTTCACGGGTCTTGAGATCGTTGACGGCGCTCAGGTATGTGCCGCATTCGGTTGCGAAGAAGCGACCCATCTCCACGGTTAGATCGACGCGCTGCGCAATCCGTTGCAGATGTGGGGCGATTTCGCGAGCTGGAGCGAGCGAATCCGAGAAGTCGTCGTCGGTGAAGACGGGTACTGCGAGTCCAGGTCCGTATTCCAAACGCTCCACGGCAAAGCCATGTTCGGAGGAAAGCTCCTCGAGCAGCTCCTCGAGCATCTCCAGCTCCTTGATCTGATGCTTGAGCTTCTTACGCTGCGTGCCCACGAAGTAGTGTATGCCAACGAGGTTGATATGCGGGAATTCGGAGCGGTTGTCGATTAGATGCAGCAAGTCATCCTTGGACATTCCGAACTGGCTTCCGGAGTTGAGGCGGAGCAGCACGTCGAGCGTGCATCCTCGGCGTTCGCCCTCCAGCTCGATGATTCGCGCATGCTTGAGCGATTCGGCCGTGAGCACGCCAGCGCCGAATTCGACGGCCGCAGCCACCGACTCGGCGGTCTTGTTGACACCGGAGAAGACGATCTTCGCGGGATCGACACCCAAGGAACGGCAGATCTCCAGCTCCCCAGGGCTGCATACCTCGAGCTTTGTGCCAAACTCGGCCGCAGCGGGAATCAGGAAGGGGTTGGCCTTGACCGCATAGCACAGTTCAACCGCATCTCCCCAAATCTCGCCGATAGCGCGCATGCGGTCCAGGAACGCGCCCTCATCGAACACGAATGAGGGGGTTTGATAGTTGCGGGCGATGTCCATAAGCGGTCGTGTCATGGAGATCCTCCTTGGCTACTTGATCTTCAAATGCGCGATGTCGCCGCTGGAGAGCAGCGCGCGGTCGATCTTCCCGTTCTTGGAGAGCGGCATCTCCGTCAGGCGCTGCACGTTGTTCGGGGTCATGTATGGCGGCAGGGCGCGATGCAAGGCTTCTGATAGCTCCTGCTTTGCCACCTCGCCAGTATAGAACATGCGGATGCGCTTCTTCTTGTCGTCATAGATGCAGCAGGCACGAGATACGCCTTCCACGGCATTTGCGGCAGCCTCGATCTCGCCGAGCTCTATGCGCTGGCCCATGTGCTTGATCTGGTGGTCAGCGCGAGAGAGGAACACGAGGTCGCCATCCTCGTTGAATTGGGCCAAGTCTCCCGTCTTGTAAACCATATCGAGATAGTCGCGATGCAGCGGGTTCTGCATGAAGGCCTTGGAGGTGCGTTCGGGGTCGCGGTAGTAGCCCAGCGCCAGGCAAGGCCCGCCTACGTAGAGTTCGCCAACTGTCCAAGGTGCAGTGACCTCGGTGCCGTCGTCGCCCACGAGGAACACGTGCTCGTTAGCGAATGCCTTGCCCATGGGAATGATCTCGTCGGACGCGTAGTCGCGATCGATGACGTGATATGTGCAGTTGCAGGTGATCTCGGTCGGGCCGTAAAGATTCACGAAGGTGGTGTTGGGCAATACGCTGCGCCAGATGGCCAGCTGCTTGACAGGCATGACCTCTCCGCTGAAGCCCACGAGCCGCACGCTTTTGGGAATCTTGTAGTCGAACCCGCCCATTATGGACACGAAGCACATTGCGCTCACGGCCCATATGAGAACGGTGGGCTGGCGCTCGCAAAGGTAATCGAGCAGCTGGGCAGGGACGCTGAAGTACTGGCGTGGAATCAAATGCACCGTTGCGCCCAGATAGATGCCCGAGCAGATGTCCTTGATGGACACGTCGAAATCGAAGGGAGCCTGATTGGCGAACGAGTCGTTGGATGCGATGCCGAGCGTGTCGGTGAACACGGGGATGAAATCCATCACCGATGCTTGACCGACCACAACGCCCTTGGGCATGCCTGTCGACCCGCTTGTGAAGTTGATGTACATGGGGTCGGTGGATGTGGCTTCCGCGCGGCGTTTAGAGAGAAGCGACTCGTCGAGCTCGGCATCCAGCGCCAGCGCGAGATTGATGAGCTCCACGCTGGCAGGGAACACCTCGCGTGCCAGCTCGGCGCTCTGGGAATCTACGAACACGAGCTTTGGCTGCAGCTGGTCGAGGATCTTCTCCACGCGGGCCTGAGGTTGCCGCAGATCGATGAACGAATAGCAGCATCCGGCGTACACGACTCCGAACAGCGCGGCTACCGCGGAGGTGCTCTTGTCGATGAACAGGGCAATCGGGAGACGCGCTTCGCAGCGGGCAGCGATGAACGAGCCCACGCGCCTCGCGGCATCCATCAATTCGGTGTAGCTCAGCGTCGAATCGGGATCGGCGAAGGCCGTCTTATCAGGGGTTCTCCGCTGGCTGGCCTCCAGCCAATCCAAAACGTTGGACATTGCCTTTCCCATATCGCTTGCGCCTTCCATTTCCGCTGCGTCTGCCCTAGAAGTAGACCGTATGCTCCGCATACCTATCGTACGCCGAATCGCTGCCGACAACGCGGGCTTCGACCTTCACCATATGCTGGCCCTTGCTGGGCGGCGTGAACTCGAAGGTCGGATCGGTGGAATAGTCGCG
>JAFWGD010000103.1 GCA_017515355.1 Coriobacteriales bacterium | reverse complement strand
GCAAACGAAGCGCTTGGTCAGCGCGTAGGCCTGGCCAGAACGGAAGAATTCATCATACTCGTCGCCGTCCTCGTCCTTGTCACCAACGATCTCGTGGAGGACATCGTAGAAGTCCGGCTGATCCCACTTGGTGTAGGCATCAAAGGAGGACTGTGCCGGTTCCATGGCGAACGCTGCGGACGATCCGAATACGATCATCACACCGCCCTCCGCAATCACCGGATAGAACGCCCGAACCATGTTGACCGTTCCAACCGCATTCACCTCGATGATCTTCTCGGCAGGAGCTCCCGCAGGTGAGAGCCCCGCAGTATTGATGACCGTATCGACGATTCCCAGCGCTTCCGCCCGCGCGGCGAGTGCGTCCACCTGGGCACGGTCGCTCACGTCCACAACCAGCCCTTCCGCCTCGATACCCAGTTTCGCGAGCACAGCCTTCTCGGAATCCAGGCGGTCCTGCGAGATATCCGCCAGAAGCATCGTGTGATCCTTGCCGAGGCGCAGGCTGATGGCATGCCCCATGCCGCCGCAGCCGCCCGTGAGCACGCAGATCCTCTTGTCCATAACGCACCTCTCCCTAGTCAACCAGCAGATTCATCTCTTCAACGCTCGCGCAGCCGTAGTCGATGTAGACGATCTGGCCGCTCATGTAGCTGAAGAGCTTCGACCCGATCGCCACCATCGGCCATCCCATCTCTTCGGGAGTGGCGTAGCGTCCATTCCAACCATCGATGTAGAGCCCCTCGATCACAGCACGGCCATGCTCGGCATTCCCGTCGATCTGCCGCTCGAATGCCTCGGTGAGACCGGTCTTCGTAAGACCGGGCGAGATGACGTTCAGACGGATCTTCCGATCGATGTAGAGCGGATCCTGCACACGGCTCATCACATACGCATGCTGGCACTCCTTGGAGAACACGTAGCCGTAGTCACGATAGTCGGGATTCGCGTTGTACCAATCAATCGCCTCATCCCATGTGGAGAGACCGGCAACCTCGAGGCATTTCTCGACGTCATCGCGCCAGAACTTGCCGCCGTTTGACGAGATGAACGTGACCGAACCACAGTCCGCGATGCGCGGCAGCAGGCTCTCGGCAAGGTACTTGAAGCTCCAGAAGTTGGTAAGCTGCACCTCGAGCGCGTTGCCTCCACCGAACTCGTCAGCAGTTCCGTGGCAGAGGAAGAACGCATCGATGTGCTCGGGCGCCGCGGCGATGAGCTTGTCGCAGCCCTCCTTGGTGGAGAGGTCGCAGGCAACGGTCTCCGCGACCGCCAGGTCGAGCGGGCGGCGATGCGTGGTCGCCGTCACGTGCGCGCCGAGGTTGACGAGCAATTCCGCGGCTGCGTGGCCCATGCCCGAGCCCGTTCCGGTCACCACCACATTCTTGCCCGCAAATCCGAACAGGTCGTTGAGTTCCACACGAGTCTCCTTTCGTCACCATGGATGATTGTCGAAAGGCCGCCCCACGCCTACCCGCGCAACGGGCGGGAATCGGAGTGAGACGGCCTTACAGATTGCGGGGTGCTCGACGCTACGCGAGCCAGTTCCGCTCGCAGATTACTGCCTCGGAGCCGTGGATATCGATGGTGTCGCCAACCTTGAGCTTGCCCGCATCTGCAAGGATGTAGCCGCAGTTGACGTCCTTCATGTACGAGTAGACCATCTTGGACACGCGGCCGATCTCCTCACCGTCGAGATAGACGGCCTCACCGGGGCCACCGTACTGCTTAGCCTGGATGAAGGGGTTATCGTCGGCAACGGTGAATCCGAGCATCTCGCGTGCGGGGCCTGCCTCGCGCACCTTCTCAAGGGCAGCCTTGCCCACGAAGTCCTTATCCCAGTTGATGTTTGCGGCAAGCCCGACCTCGAACGGATTGGCGTGGCGCAGGTCGCGCATATAGTAGAAGCCCGCCTCGGTTGGAAGCGTCCACGCCATGACCTGGAATTCGGTCACCTGGCGTCCGCCCACCTTGTCGCACGCCTCGCGGATCTTCTCCTCAACAGCATCGGTGTCCGACTCCGCACAGTAGACCTCGAAACCCAGCTTCTCACCAGTGAAGCCACCACGGTTGATGATGACGTCCATGCCGTCGATCGAGTTCTCTCCATGCTGGAAGAAGCGAAGCCCATCAACCGGCTCTGCGCAGAGGCTGTTCAACACGTCCTTGGAGAGCGGGCCCTGAACGGCGAACATATGCCACTCGTCGCTAACCTCGTAGTAGTCCACATCGAAGTCGCCCTGATGCGCGTAGAACCAGTCGTCCATATAGGACGGGAACAGCGTGGAAATCCAGAAGTGGTCATCGAAACGCATGATGACGACGTCATCGATGATCTCGCCGTTCTCATCGAGCATGGTGGTGTAGCGATCGCGGCTAGGCTTGAGAGTCGCGATGTTGTTGGGGAAGACGTAATCGAGGAACGCCTCGGCATCATCGCCCTCGACCTGCATGAGCTGGTGCGTGAAGAGGTACCAGCCTACGCTTTCGCGCACCGCCATGTGCTCGGAGCGCTTCATGTCGTCATACTTGAAGATATTGCGATACATGGTCTACCTCTCCTTCCTTAGCAGAACTTGTCGATTTTCTTGGCGATACGTACGCGAATCTGCTTGTCGGTCGAACCCTCCTCGAACACGAACCACTGCGGGCTCACAAGGGTCTTGACCATGCCATTCCAGTACGCAATGTGGCAGGGCGTCTGCATCCAGCCGTTGGAGATCTCGAGCCCCTTGCGGTCGATGACGAGGATGACCTCATCCTTGTTGAACGCTTCGACCTCGTAGGCGCACATGAGCGCCTGGAGCATCATCTCGATATGCCCGCCCATGATGCGTCCATCCCAGGGCGCCTCTACGGGTACTCCCAACCACTCGCGAGCGGCGAGACGAGCATAGGGCTCGCCGAACGCAGCCTTGCCGGCCGCCTCGAGGACGCACTTGAGCACGTGCAGGATGGTCTTCTCATCAAGCCTGCCCTCGTCGATGGCGCGGGTGAGCGTAGGGAAGAAATAGAGGCACGATGAGGTGGCGAACTGCACCATAGCGGCCATCTCGGAGCCTTCCTCCAGATTGGTGCCGTTAGCGAACTTGAAGCCGCATTCCTCGCGGAAGACCATGGGATCCTCGACGCACTCCTCCTCGGGCGTGCACTTGATCTGGTCTGCCGTGGCAATAGGACCGAAGCTCTGCCAGAGCGCATGCTCGGGCATGGGGTACTTCTCACGGTTCTCGGCTACGATTCTGCAATGACGGTCGCCGCATCCACGCGCCTCGACCATGGCGTAGTCGAGCGTGGGGCCCGGACGATGACGCTCGGCCGACCCAAGTGCCTGAGCCTGCAAAGACATGGTGGTTGCGCGGCAAAGCTCGCTTCCGATGATGTCCCACGGGCAGGCATCGAGCTCCTTCTCGCAACGGTATGTGCCGAAATCCTGCACGCGACCGGGCATGAGCATGCCGTCGTCGCCCTCGTCGCCGATGAGCGCGCCAACGAATTCGCCGCACATGAAGGGATGCATGTTGAGCAGGTACTCCTGGGTAACGCCGTACTTCTGGCTGGTAGCATACATGCGATCGAAAGCAGCCTGGCAGATAGTCTGCGAGCGGTCCTCGTACTCGGGGATGAGGATGCGAATGCCCTGGAGGATCGCGGCCCCGAACACCGCCTCGTAACGCGTTATATAGCGCATGGCGTCCCTGAACCCGTACATCCTCTCCCACGGCGACTTGATGGCCGCATAGTTCGGCAGCTTGGTCGCGCCGGAATCCTTCGGGAGACGTTGGTCGATCTTCTTCGTCATAGCCCATCCCTTCCTTTTTGCCTGAGGATCGCGAAACAATGAGAAACAACGCTTCGAATCTCATGCTACGGAGGGTGGGCCAATCGAATAATCCGTAAATGCTAGGCTTCTGTCGCATAAATCCCTACAAAGTAACGGTCGCATGATCAAAGAGCCTTTAGCAACAAAAACCGATGG
>JAFWGD010000102.1 GCA_017515355.1 Coriobacteriales bacterium | reverse complement strand
TGCAGATGTGCGTCGACAACCACAAGGCCTATGCGGCGCTCGGCACGATAGCCCATAGGATCACCGAATTCGGCGCGGTGGCCACGATGGAGCTCGAGCACGCGGGTATGTACGCCAACAGGACGCTCGGTCAGATGGGCTCTCATTCGACGGGCCCGGCATACGGCCCGGTCGAGGTCGATCAGGGCGACCGCATCGTCCAGATGATGGACGAGGAGATGATCGAGAAGGTCATCAAGCAATACGTAGACGCAGCGGTCTTCGGCGCGTCTACCGGCTTCGGCATGATGCTGATCCATGCTGGCCATGGCTGGCTTTTGCACCAATTCCTCTCGCCGATCATCAACACGCGCACCGACAAGTGGGGCGGCTCCAGCCCGGAGAACCGCTGCCGCATCGTCTGCGCGATCATCGATGGAATCCACAGGAAGCTGGGCAAGGGCTTCCCGGTCGAGGTCCGCATCAGCGGGTCCGAGTGCTATGAGGGCGGATTTGGCATCGAGGAGGGAATCGCACACTCCAAGATTCTCGCCGAGCATGCCAACCTGATCCACGTCTCCGCAGGAAACCACGAGGTGGATGAGGTGTTCACCATCACCCATCCCTCGATGTTCCAGCCCGACGGCGTCAACGTCTACCTCGCCGAGGCCATCAAGAAGGAGGTCGACATCCCAGTTGCGACGATCGGTGCGCTCAGCGATCCCGATTTAATGGAGGAGATCATCGCAACCGGCAAGGCCGACGTCGTCGAGGTGGCGCGCGCACTCTTTGCAGACCCCGACTTCATTACCAAGATCCGCACGGGCAAGGAAGCCGACGCCAGGCGTTGCCTGCGCTGCCTCAATTGCTTCTCGAACGAGCTCAACACCGCAGAGCCCTATTGCGCGATCAACCCGCGCAGCGGCCGCGACATCGAGTACTACTTCGAGCCGCCTAAGGTGGTCAGCCCGAAGAAGGTTCTCGTCATCGGCGGAGGAGTTGCCGGAATGGAGGCCGCTCTCGACAGCGCTGAGCGCGGCCACAAGGTAATCCTCTGCGAGAAGGGCAGCGAGCTCGGCGGCATCATCCGCTGCGAGCGCGATGTCGACTTCAAGAAGAACCTCGACTACTACCTCGACCAGCAACAGCGCTTCTGCATGGAAAACGAGAGCATCGACGTGCGCCTGAACACCAAGGTAACCCCCGAGATGGCCAAGGAGATCGGCGCCGATGTCGTCATCGTCGCACTTGGCTCGAAGCCGTTCATCCCGCCGATCCCCGGTATCGATGGCACTAACGTCATCAACGCTGTCGACGCTTACAACGACGTGAGCAAGATCGGCGAGAAGGTCGTTATCATGGGCGCTGGCCTTGTCGGCGTAGAGCTCGGCCTGCACCTCCGCGCTCTCGGTCGGGATGTCACCAACGTCGAAATGCTCGACCACATGAGCGATGGCGGCAACTTCCTTCACATGTCCGGCGTGCGTCGCGAGATCAAGATCCGCGGCCTGAAGGTCAATCTCAACAACAAGGTGAAGGAGATCACCGCAGAGGGAGTCACCTGCGAGACGCCCGACGGCGACAGGTTCTACGAGGCCGATACGGTGATCGTTGCGATGGGCATGCGCCCGCTCGATAAGGAGGCCGCGGCGTTCTACGACTGCGCGCCCGAGTACTATCCCATCGGCGATTGCTTCCAGGTGAAGAACATCGAGGCGGCAACCACCGCCGGTTACATGACCGCCAAGAACATCGGAAGGTTCTAGCCAGTTTTCAATGCAGATTCGATTACGGCCGTCGTATCGAGAAAGGGGAGAGCAACATGGCACTCAGCGAAAAGGCACAGGCAATGAAGAAGATGATGCGCGAGAACAACATGCGCGCGATCTTCAACGACCGCGAAGCGTTCGACAACTTCGTCAAGCAGATGGGTGAGCTTCAAAGCAAGCCGTACGTGATGCCGGAATCCGTGTGCGAGCAGGTGAACGTCGAGGTGTTCGAGACATCGGGTGGGGCGAAGGTCTACACCTTCACGCCGCTTGAGGGCGTCGAGAACGACATCAACGTCATCTACTACCACGGTGGAGGGTTCGTTGCGGAGCTCGGCGAGATGAGTTGGCCTGGCTACATCAGGATCGCAAATAAGCTGCGCTGCGCCGTAACCATCCCCTCGTATCGCCAGGTTCCGACGAACGGATGGCATGAGACCTATGCCGATGCCATGGACACCTATCGCCATGTTCTGGAGACCCACGCACCCGAGAAGGTCGCGTTCATCGGCGAGTCCGCCGGCGGGCACCTCGTCCTCGCGGCTGCGGTCCTCGCCAAGATGGAAGGGCTGCCTCAGCCCGGTCTGCTCATCCTGATGAGCCCGTGGAGCGATTTCGCCAACATTCTTCCCGGAAAGAGGGAGATGGCCGAGACAGACCTGCTGCTCGGATGGATTTCGATGTCAGAGCTGCCTCAGATGTGGGCTCCCGATCTGTGGGACAAGGAGGAGTTCCCGGTCAACCTGTTCTATGCGGACTTCGAGGGACTTGCCCCGACGATAGTCACCGCTGGAGGCGAGGAGATGCTGCTTCCCGATGCAGACCTGATCGTCGACAAGCTGAAGAAGGCTGGCGTCGATGTCGAGTACCACGTTGCCGAGGGAATGTGGCATGCGTTCGTAGGAATGCCCAACATTCCGGAGTGCGAGGACATGATGGCGTATCTCCTCGACAAGATCTCCAAGCTCTAACCCCAAACGCTTCCAAAGCGCTAGAATCCCCCGCTCCTATCCGTGGAGCGGGGGATTTCATCATTGAGGCTTATACGGGATTCTATGGGCTTGGGCGGGCCTTTTGCTAATCGAACCAGTAGCGCCAGACTGGCTGGACCACGCCCTCGGCAGGTGCGATGTAGCGATCCTTTCGCGTATATGGGAGATGCTCGCTGAACGCAAGGGACGCCTTGTTCGATTCCATCACCGTGGTGACGATGGGCTCCACGCCCAAGCGCCTCGTCGCCTCGAGTCCGAGCAGTCCCATTGCCGTTCCGTACCCCTTGCCGCGCGCCGAGACCGTGATGAAGCCGCCGAGCGTCCCGCCGTACTCGATCATCTTCTCGTTCATTCGCAGGCGGATGTTGGTGCATCCCACGAAGCGTCCGTCGACGATGCCCCAGAGCGTCAGCGACGGCAGGTATCCCTCGGGGAGGTCGATGCCCTCGCAGTCCTTGCGATAGCGCTCGAAGATCGTCGACTTCCACTCATCGAATAGCGCGGGGTCGTGGAGGATGTAGCTGTGGTGGACGCTGCCCCACGATTCCTCGCAGGCGCGCAGGTAGGATTCGAGGTACTCCTCGCGAGGGAAGACCAGGCTCATCCCCGTGCGCTCGTCGGCGATTTCGTGGTCGGCGAAAGGAAGCTGCATGGCGCTATCCTTCGCCAACCTTCTTCTTGCCCTTGATATGGACGATGCCGACTAGGACGAAGTAGTAGACGATGCAGATGCCTAGCACTATGAGCGCCAGCGTCATCGACTTGGGCGCAAGGCCCACCAGCACCAGGAACGGCGCGCCGAGCAGGATGCCGAAGCTCGAGCCGACGACGAGGTTGTTTGCCGCGGGGGTCTTCATCTGCGGGTCGATCTCGCGCAGCAACAGAACGCCGGAGCTGATAGTTCCGGTCATCATGCCATACATCGAGACGAGGCCCTCGTAGTAGTAGTCGGGGTAGGCCTTGCGGCAGACGTGCTTGAGGTGGAACAGCGTGATAACCGCGCCCGCCACGACGAGCAGGATGAAGGGCAGCCAGAGGCCGGCGAGATCCTCGAACTCGATCGATGCGATGGCTGCCACGATCATGACGTCGAAGCAGAAGCCCGATATCCTGCTGAGCAAGTAGTTGTTCTGGTACTGCTTCTCCATGATGTGGGCGCCCCTGAGCTTCTTGAGGGTGACGCGCACGAGAATCGCGAACGCCGAGCCTATGATGAAGTTGAATCCCCAGAGAAGCGAGTTGACCGTCTTGCCGACGCCCGGCGCCACTGCGGAGATTCCTGAGGTCAGGCCCCATGTTGCGAAGAAGGTGATGATGTAGACGATGAGGACGAGCATGACCTGCATCGAGAGCTTGTCGAGCGATTCGGATATCGGCAGCTCTCCTTCCTGCTGGAAGTCGCTGACCGAAAGCGAGCCAGAGATCATCTCATGGTCGGTCGGCTTGATCGAGCCGCGGCGCACTAGGTAGTTGACGTAGATGACCCCTACGACGCAGGCGCAGATGTAGCCTGCGGCCGCGATCGACAGGCCGAAGGAGCGGCCTCCAGCAAACCCCAGCATCTCGAATGTGGTGCCGATGTTGTTAGCTTGGCCCGGACCCTGTCCGAATCCCATCGGAAGCAGGATGCCTGCAGCCTCGAAGAGGTCGGGCATGAGCGTGAGCGCGAGCGAGATCGTGATGATGAGGCCGATGGCTGCCTGGATCATGTAGGAGCTGACGATTATCGCGCCGCTCTTGAGGCCGGTGAACCTGCCCTTGTCGCCCGCATTGGGGTCGGGCACTCGCAGCGTCAGCGCAATGAATCCGATGGCGATGCCGTGGTAGGTCATGATCTCCATGAACTCGCCGTCCACTGGCATGATGTGGCAGTACTTGAGCAAGAGCATCAGGAAGCCCGCGATGACTGCGGTGGGGATCATGGCCTTGCGCACCGCTGGGATCTTCCTGCAGAAGAAGTTTGCGATCAAGACGACGATCGCGATCATTCCCAGCTGGATGATTGGATTCCAAAGCACGGAGTTGGCTGCAGAGTAATCCATCTTCTAACCTTTCGACTTGCTCGAGCTTTCAGACTCGGCGCGCATCGCCGCCAAGCTCTGGATGATGTCGTATGCGTACTTGTACTTCAACGCATTGAAATGTATCCCACCACGCAGCTCGCAGTGCTGCTCGTCCTCGCCAACGTGCGTGACTATCACGTTGCGCGAGTAGATCGCAAGGCCTGCGATGTCATCGAGCGTTATGCTCTTGCGCACGCCAGCTGCCAGCCCTCCGATGGGAACCGGCAGATCGCTCGGCGTGAATCCGAAGCCATCGCTGAAGGCGCTGAGCTCGCCATTGCATGAGGCGAACACCTTGTGGTCGGTGCCTAGGAGCTGCAGGGAGATGCGGTCGGAGAAGATCGGGATCGAATCTTCGGGATTGGCGTTCTCGATCATTTGCTCTAACTGCTTGCGCTGCCAGACGTCCCACTCGTAGATGCTGGGGAACCTGCAGCTCTCGAAGAAGCCCGTGGAGGTGAATCTCGCCTTGAAGCTGCAGCTGCAGTGGATCTGCTCCCCGTTGGAATTCAGCGTTCCGATCTTGCCGCAGGTGGGGCACATGAAAAGCGTCGACTCCATTCCCGCGGCGAGCGTCTTGCCGACGAACTCGACCGGGCTGCCCTCCGCCTCGGCGATCTGCCTCTGCCGGTCGAACGCGTTCTCGTGCAGGTCGCTGCAGATCTGCTCATGGAGCTCCTGATCGCTCATCGCCTTGAGCTGCTCAGGTTCGTAGACCCCAACCAAGCGGCCGTAGATGCGTCCTTTGCGCTTCTCGAGGCACCAGCGCGGCTGGGTGAGGTAACCGCCCTCCAGGCGCATCGTGACGAGCTTGCAGCCGGTTTTGCGGACTAGCTTGGCAGTAGCGAAGGGAATCTCGCAGGTTACGCCGTTGAAGGACCTGTTGCCCTCAGGGAAGAGCACCACGCTGCATCCTGCCTTGAGCGTGCGCAGCATCTCCATTGCCGAGCGCGCCGAGGTGCGGCTCTTCTGGTGGATGATAGGGCAAAGGTAGCGCATGAGCGCGCGCGATGCGGAGCCCTTGTGCAGCACATGCTCGCTGGCTACGAAGTACGCCTGATTGCGGATGGCCACGCCTACCATGATCGGGTCGAAGTCGGTGTTGTGGTTGCAGAGGAGGAAATACGGACCCTCGATGCTTCCGAGGTCGTCGCAGGAATAGTTGAACTTGCGCCTGATCCATTTGCTGATAGGCGAGTAGAAGCGATTCCAGAAGCGCAGGTGCTGCTCATGGCGCGCCAGGCGCTCCTTACTGTTGCAGTTCAAATCCGGCATGTCACACGTCCATGTGCTCGGTCTGCGTGCTTTCCTTGGCGGAATCTAGTGGCCGAGGACCTTCAACGAATACGAGCACTCGGAGACGATTTCGACCCCAACGGCCTTCGAAGCCTCGTCGATGCACTCGACGAGCCTGCGCGCTATTCCCTGCCCCCTGTAGTCGGGATCGGTGCCGGTGTGGGTGATGGTCCAGACGCCATCGCTCGGTACGGCGTTGCACTCTCCGACGAGCTTGTCTCCATCGTATGCGGCTGCCCTGCATTTGTCTGACTCGAAGACTACGTCGATCACAATGGCCCCTCTCTTTGAAATCGGATTTCCTGTGGGAATATGATAGCACTCACGTAAGGCGGGAAGTCGAGGCGTGCCCGCGATGGGTGCATGTCTCAGCGGATGCATTCAGGAAAGAGAAGGGCTGGAAGACTTGGCTTCCAGCCCAACTATCGGGTGCTTCCGTCGATCGGGAGCCTTCGGCGCTTGCACGAGGCAAGGACTAGTTGTCGAACGCAGTCACCAGGATCTGCTCCGAGGTGCTCCAATCGACCCATCCATCGGGTACTTCGACATCCTCGTGCTGGTGGCAGGCCGTGCAGACGACGGTGGATGCGCGGTGGCCCTTGTGGCACATCGTGCAATCGTCGTTGAGATTGGCGTGATGGCGCTCATGCGGATTGAACGCCATGTCCGCGGTTGCCTCCTCGAGCTTCTCCGGGCTTACAAGGCCATCGTTTCCAAGCAGATAGACGTGGCAGTTCTCGTTGGCGCAGAACTGGCTGCCCTCGTTGCCATCCCATTCCTCGAGCTGCGAGGCGCTTCTCTCGCTACGCGGCACAGTGTAGTTGCCGAATGTGAAGCTTATGCCATCGTGGGCGAGCTCCCTCAGATTGGGGATGTGGCAATCTACGCAGACCATCTCGGGCTTTGCGGTCGTCTGGGTGTGGTTGTGGAGAACCGCCATCATTGCGTTGCTGTTGCTCACGGCGTTTCCGTACTTGTCCATGCCCTCGACGCCCTGGGCCTGCGAGAGGTTGTCGACGTACGGCTGCTCGATATGGCAGAGGGTGGAGCAGAACGAGGGTTGCTCGTGCCACTTCCACATGCCGAATCCGCCCGCGACGACCACGACGATAACCACGCCCCAGATGATCTTCGCGCGATTGGACAGCGGCTTGCGTCGGCGCTTTCTCTTGGGTGCGCTGGAATCGACGACAGCCTCGGCGAGCGCCTCCGCGCTCTCGTTGGCCGCAGCTTCCGCGGCATCCAACGTGCCAGTGACCTTCTCGTCAGTCATAACCGCATCACCGCGTTAGCTCTCATCCTGTGCAACCGAGGTCACGCCGAGAATCTCATCGCCCTCGTCAAGGATCTCGTTGGCCTTATCGAGCGTGTAGCGATAGTAGGTCGGGTTGTGGGCGCCCTCGCTGTTCTCGGCGGCCGCGAGGTTCCAGTAGTAGCAAGACGCGCGCTGGATCCAACGCAGGCGCTCGAGCTGCTTGTCGGTCAGCTTGCCGGAGGCGATGGCATCCTCGAAGTTGCCGATGAACTTCATGCAGCGATTGCCGAGCACCGCGGTAGCACCATCGATCTCATCCTGCCAAGCCTTGACCTCGGCCTTCAGATCCTTGTGGCAGCTGCTGCAATCGCGCGCAATGAGCTCTTCATTCTCGGTGGGAACGGTCCAGTTGTGATCGGCGTAGATGGTTCCATCGGCTGCCGTGGCGGTGGGCATATGGCAGTCGTTGCAGTCGTAGCCGAGGTTCTGCATGTGCGAGCCCTGCGGAAGGATCTTGCCGTCGCCGCCATAGATGAACTCGTACTCCGCATGGCGGACCGCGAGCATCTCGGCGCCCGTGGACTCGTAGACCCAGTCGACGTAGCCGTGATCGTCATACCACTGCAGCGCCTTCTCGGGAACCATGTCGACACGGCCGTTGTCGTACGGGCTGGTGGGAATGCTGGTGCCCGGAGCCATCGAGTAGTCGCAGTGGCACTGGCCGCACACTTCGCCGTTGATGGTGTTTCCGGCATCATCGCCCATGGCGCGCACCCACTCGGCGCGGTCGACCTCGAGATAGACCTTTCCATCCTTCATCGGGGTGTTGGCATGGCAGGATGCGCAGCTGATGTTCTCAGTGAGATCGCCGATGACGTCGTTGAACGGGCGGAGATGGACCTCTTCGCCCTCCATGTCGACGAGGTTGGAGTACTGCGGCGACTTGCAGGTGATGCAGGCGGCCTTGGTCTTGGAGCCATCGGCCACGCGGCCGTTATGCGCTACGGTCCAAAGGGAGAACACATGGCTGGCCGGCTCGGTGTAGTACTTTGCATAGCCATAGCCCAGGCCGAGCACCTTGATCTCGGGATTGGTTTCGAGGTAATCGGCCTTGCCGGCATCCTTGTAGGTCCATCCCTCCGGCACCGCGGAGGTCACGTCCTCGGTTTCGGAGGCATAGCCCTTGGCGACGTAGGTGTTCTCAAGGTAGTCGGCGGCGGGGGGAGTGTTGCCCGCGTTGTCCAGATACGAGTTGTACTCGTACGGATACTCCTCGGCCCATTGCTCGGCCGAAACCACATCGTACTTATCGGGGGTTGGCGTCGCGCCGGACTGCTCAACGTTGGGTATGGGGTTGCCGTAACCGCTGCTTACCTTGGGGGCGCAGGCCACGATTGCCACGACCGCTACGATCGCTATTGCGAATACTGCGATGAGCGCCTTCTTGTTCTTCATCAAGAGCCCTTTCGCTGACAGACTCATACAGATTCATACTATCAATGAATGAGGGGATTGCATAGGTGCAAACGAATGAAAAAGCCTGCGGATTTGCAGCTAAAAATCAAAGATAACGCGGCATTTTATGGAATAAGCTGCAGCGAGCTCAAAGGCATTGCGTAAGGGATGCGGTTGGATTTGCAGCTTCGTCCATGGACGACCTCATTCTTGAGTGCGCCCCTTTGCAATCAGCGCCTCGAGTGCAGCCATCTCGCGCTCGGTTTTCCTGAGCCCCTTCACGACGAAGACGACGTACACCAGGAGAGCAACCCAGATTAGCGCATACGCCGCGATGATGTATGGCGCAGAGGGCACTACGGTGCTGTAGATATCGGCAAGTAT
>JAFWGD010000101.1 GCA_017515355.1 Coriobacteriales bacterium | reverse complement strand
TATGCGGAGGGCCTCAGGGGCGTCGACCCGGTCCGCGTAAAAATGTACAAGGTCTGCGATGTCGAGCAGCGGCACCTGCATGATGAGGACACCCTTTGCCGGCATCTCGCCGTAGTTGCGCATCACGGCAAAGGCGGTCTCCGCAATCGCGGGATGGAGGATGGCGTTGAGCGCCTCGGTGTCCTCGGGAGTCTTGAAGGCGGCTTCTGCCAGCTTCTTTGTGTCGAGGCATCCCTCTTCGTTGAAGATCTGAGAGCCGAACCTCTCGCCTAGCTTAGCCTTCATAGCAGGTCTGTTGCGAACGTCTCGTGCGATATAGTCGAGATCTGCCACGGTGGCACCCATGTCCATGAGCATCTCCGATGCCAGAGACTTCCCGGATGCAATCCCTCCTCCGAGCACTACTGAATGCATTGGTCGACTCCTTTCGAATCAGGCGGAGATCACTCCGCCGCCTAGCAGCAAATCCGTATCATATCGTGTGCCATCTCCGTAGAAGACCGCGCTATGACCAGGGGCGACGCCAGCAAGCGGCTCATCGAACTCCAGCTTCCACGAGCCATCCGATAGCTCGAAGAGCGTCCCTCTCTCCGGCGTTTGCCTGTAGCGCGTCTTCGCCTCAACGCGAAGCTCGCCCGATGGCCTCTCGATCGAGACCCAGTTCACTCCGGTGATAGTGCATGAGCCCGCCCCGCACTCCTCGGAAAATCCCACGACCAATCTGTTGCGCTCTATATCCTTGTCGATCACGTAATAGGGCTTCGGTGCGGCTATGCCTATCCCCTTGCGCTGGCCGATGGTGAAGTTGAACAGCCCATCGTGACTTCCAAGGATACAGCCAGAGCGGTCGACGATGTCCCCTGGCGAGCAAACAACACCGTATCTCTTCAGAAAGTTCGCATAATCGCCATCTTCTATGAAGCAGACATCTTGGCTATCGGGCGCATCTGCACTCTCAAGGCCGTGCGTCCTGGCGATCTCGCGCACCTCGGGCTTGCTAAGAATGCCAAGCGGGAGCAGCAGCCTCTCGAGCTGCTGGGGCTGGAGATTGTAGAGCACATAGCTCTGATCCTTTTCGAGATGGCGCGCCTTTCTGATTGCGTGCTGCCCGCTCCCAAAGCCGTGCTCGGCGATGGCGTAGTGACCGGTCGATATGAACTTGCACCCGCGCTCGTCGGCCAATCGCTGGGCCAGCGGGAACTTGACCGCCCTATTGCACGAAACGCAAGGGTTGGGGGTGAGCCCGGAGGCGTAATCCTTGGCGAAGGCGGACATGATCTCGCGCTCGAACTCGTCTTCGATGTCGATGGTGAAATGCTCGATGCCGAGTTTGGAGCAGATCCGTTCGGCTCGCTGAGCTTCGCTGGCATACGCTGGAGCATACGCGATGAAGGTGTATCCGATTACCTCGTAACCGGCTTCAAGAAGGCGCACTGCGGCCACGGAGCTGTCAACTCCACCGCTCATAGCCAGCAATACCCTCTCCATTTCCATGCCCCAATCGTCTAAATAGCGCCTCAAAAGAAGGGAGCCGCTATGATGTGGCTCCCAGCTAATCGATAAGGTTTGCGCTGAAACTACTCTGCGCTCTCCTCGGCAGGAGCCTCCTCAGCAGGAGCTTCCTCTGCGGGAGCCTCCTCTGCGGGAGCCTCTTCAGCAACCTCGGCGACCTCAGCTTCGACAGCCTCGACTACCTCGGCCTCGGCAGCCTCTGCAGGCGCGGGCTCCTCGGTCTTCGGACCCTCCATCTCAGCGACCTCGATGGTGATGCCGAGGGTCTCGGCAGCAGCCTTCATAGACAGCGAGATGCGGCGGCGGTTGACGTCGAGCGAAATGACCTTGACGGGAACCTTGTCGCCAACTGCAACGACCTGCGAAGGATGGTTGACGTGCTTCGGAGCCATCTCGGAGATGTGGACGAGTCCCTCGATGTTGTCGCCAAGGGCAACGAAGATGCCGAACGGGACGATCTTGGTGACGACGCCCTCGACGATTGCGCCCTCGGGATAGGACTCGACGAGCTTGTTCCAAGGATCCTCGGTGGTCTGCTTGAGACCCAGGGAGATGCGCTCGCGGTTCATATCGACATCGAGAACGACGACCTCGACCTCGTCGCCGACCTTGACAACCTCAGACGGATGGTTGACATGGCTCCAAGAGAGCTCGGAGATATGGACGAGACCATCGATGCCACCGAGATCGACGAACGCGCCGAACTCGACGATCGAGGAAACGACACCGGGAAGGCGCATGTCCTTCTTGAGCTTGCTGAGGATCTCTGCGCGCTCGTTCTTGCGACCCTCCTCGAGGAGAACGCGCCTGGAGAGCACGACGTTGTTCCTGTTGCGATCCATCTCGATGACGCGAGCCTCGATGACGGTGCCGAGATAGGCATCGAGATCCTTGACCCTGCGAAGGTCGACGAGGGATGCCGGGAGGAAGCCGCGAAGGCCGATGTCGAGGATGAGTCCGCCCTTGACGACCTCGATGACCTCTCCTCGTTCTCGCCGTTCTTGTACTTCTCCTCGATGTTGTTCCATGCACGCCTGTACTCTGCACGCTTCTTGGAGAGAACCAGACGGCCGTCCTTGTCCTCCTTCTGCATGACGAGAGCCTCGATCTTGTCGCCGATCTTGACGAGCTCGTTGATATCGAGGTCATCGCGGATGGAAAGCTCGCGAATCGGAATGACGCCTTCGGACTTGAAGCCGATATCGAGCGAGATCTCATCCTTCTCGATACCGATGACGGTGCCGGTTACGAGATCGCCCTCATCGAAGTCGACGATGGTTCCGTCGATCATCTGGGTAAGATCCTCGTCGCTGATATCGTCGAGCTGGAAAATGCTGGTGTTCTTGATCGCTGTCATGTTCGGACCCCTCTCAATTGGGGCCCCGGTCGTCGCTGTCATTCCCTATCGTAGAAAAGCGCTGTTGCGCTGCTCAAAATCTGAAATCACGTTGTCTCGGGGGCCTACATTACAAAACAAATCAATTATAGCGATTTGCGTTTATGCCACAAGGCAGTTTGCAAAGAGGCAAATCCTTAAATCGGCTAAGCGGTTGGATATGCGCGCCGCATCAATGAAGATGGCACCGACGCAGAGCCGATGCCATCATCCAACGCGCGTTTTTCCAGCTAGATTGGGAAATCAGCCGAGCTCGGCGATCTGGTTTTCGATGCGGGC
>JAFWGD010000100.1 GCA_017515355.1 Coriobacteriales bacterium | reverse complement strand
TCTCGAGGCGATCACCGGCAACATCGACGTTCCTGGCGGACAGCTCATCGGAGATGTCAACGACGGCCTCGAGCTCGGCTTCGGTTGGAACAACCTCGGCCCTGAGCTCCAGTCCAAGATCGTTGGAATCCGCGAGTATCCCGCATACGTCGCGCTCGTCCTCGCCGCCCAGTGCGACATGGTTCTCGACCTCCTCGAGGAGGGCGACTACTTCCACGTCATGATGATCGAGGATACCAACCTCCTTGCAGGCACCTGCGCCGCTCAGCCCCATAGGTGGCATGATGCCTTCGCGAACGTCGACTTCTGCTTCGGCGTCGATGTCTGGCTGACCCCGACCATCCAGTCTTGCTGCGAGGTCTTCCTCCCGCTGTCGACCACGGTCGAGCACGACACCGTCGTCTACTCGCACTATGGCGCGTCCCCGATCATGGCCGGTGCCGTCAACAAGTGCCTCGAGGTTGGCGAGGGCAAGGGCGACTGCGAGATCATGTACGACCTCGGTTGCCGCCTGATGCCGATCAACTACGCAAGGTTCAAGGACTACTACGATTTCCTCGAGTTCTACAGGCTCGGATACTCCCAGACCTTCGAGGAGATCCGTGACGAGGTCGTCCACCAGAAGATCGAGACCCTTGGTTACAAGAAGTACGAGACGGGCCATCTGCGCATGGACGGCAAGCCCGGATTCAACACCCCGACGGGACGCATCGAGCTCTACTCGACGATGTTCCAGCAGTTCGGCGAGGACCCGCTGCCGTACTACATCGAGCCCAACTACAGCCCGCGCAACACTCCCGAGCTCATGGAGCAGTATCCGTTCGTCCTCACCACCGGCGCACGCACCTACTGCTACTTCCACTCGGAGGGCAAGCAGATCCCGTACCTGCGTGAGATGAACCCCGATCCGCTGATCGAGATCAACCCCGAGGATGCCCTCAAGTACGGAATCGCCGATGGCCAGTGGGTCAAGGTGAACAGCCCGCACGGAAGCGGCCCCTTCGATGGAGCCATCGTCCTCAAGGCCAAGGTCTCGCAGATCGTCAAGCCCGGCGTCGTGCACGCACAGCATGGATTCTGGTTCCCGGAGAAGGATGCCGAAGAGCCGGTCCTCTATGACGTATGGCGCTCCAACATCAACGATCTCATCCCGCATTTCATGGTCGGAAAGCTCGGATTCGGCGCTGACTTCAAGTGCATGATCTGCTCCGTCGAGCCAATCAACGAGAACTACGACACCGACATGCAGGAGATCTGGGATCGCTTCGGAAAGCTGGTGATTGAATAATGGCATACGGACTTCTGATCGATTACGAGTTCTGCACCGGTTGCCAATCTTGTGAGGTAGCCTGCAAGGAAGAGCACGGCATCCCGGTAGGCCAGTGGGGAATCCGACTTCTCGACGACGGCCCCTGGAAGTGCTCCGACGGCAAGTACAACTGGAACAAGATTCCGGTTCCCACGCGTCTTTGCGACCTCTGCGAAGACAGGACGTCCAAGGGCAAGCAGCCTTTCTGCGTGCATCATTGCCTGGCTGGCGTCATGCAGTATGGAACGGTCGAGGAGCTGGCCAAGGAGCTTGAGCTCAAGCCCAACCAGGTTCTCTTCGTTCCCGAGCCCTACCACTACAACTAGGCGGCGATACCAACGATGTCGAGCCTGGACAGGATGCTTTCCGAGGAGCTTCTTCAGGAAAGGTACGAGGACTATGCCATGCTCTCGCGCCTGTTCAGGCTGGAAATCGATGCGCCGCTCCTAAAGGATCTGATCGATAGCCCCGTTCCCGAGCCATCGGGCAACGAGGCTATCGACGCTTCCTACGCCGAGATGAGGGCATACCTTGACGAGGCGAACGATCGCACCAAGTCCAACCTCGCGATCGACTACGTCATATCGTTCATCGGATACCCTCCGGATCCCAACGACAAGAACAGGCCCAAGGGGCCAAGGGCTGCGGTTCCCTACGAGTCGGTCTACGTCTCGCGCAACGGCAGCCTGCTTCAAGAGAGCACCCTCGACGTCACCGCCACCTACAACGCCTACGGCTTTCGCCCAACCAAGACGCGCATCGATTTCGACGATCACATCGCGTGCGAGCTCGAATTCATGCAGTTCCTCACCGGGCAGGAGATCCTGGCCGTGCGCGAGGGCGAGTCTGGCAAGGCCGAGGGATATCTGCGAGTGCAGAGGGATTTCATAGATGCGCACATGCTCACATGGGTTCCGCAGTTCTCCCAGCTCGTCCAGCAATTCTCCGAGACCGCCTTCTACAGCGCGCTCGCAAAGCTAGCGCTGGCGGTCCTGGAGGCCGACCGGGAGCGCATCTCGCAGGCTTTGGAGTTGTGAAACAGGGCGTTTTCCTGCAGGTTTGCGCAGGAAGCCGCCTGCATATAAATGGAAAAGGAAAGAAAGGTACGCTATGGCAACACGACCGAAAATCGATAGCGGAATCGAGGCCTTCAACAACGACCTCGACAAGCCGTGGCAGTTCGAGGAGGACGGCTATACCGTCACCCGCGGTTGCGCATGGTCCGCACCCGGATGCCATCCAGTTGGATGCGGCATCAAATTCTACGTGAACGAGGATGGAATCCTGGAGAAGGTCGAGGGCGATGAGAACCAGCCCATCACCCAGGGCCGCCTGTGCGTCAGGTGCCTGACCCTCCCGGATATGACCTACCATCCCGATCGCGTCATCTATCCGATGAAGCGCGCCTTCGAGGATCGCGGCAAGAACAAGTGGGAGCGCATCACCTGGGACGAGGCCTACGAGATCATCGAGACCAACATCAAGGACATCAAGGAGAAGTACGGCCCGGAGTCGATCGTCGTCTTCGGAGGAACCGGCCGTGAGGGCGGCCCGATGTGCGGCCCCTACGGGCAGGCAATGCTCGGAACCCCCAACTCCTGTTACACCCAGTCGGGCTATGCATGCTACATCCCGCGCGTTGCCGCCGCGACGTTCGTCACCGGCGCAACCTATCCCGAGATGGACTATGCAGGCGGACTGCCGGGGCGCTATGACGATCCGATGTACAAGGTTCCCGAGGTCATGATGACCTGGGGCAAGGAGCCTCTGCCCTCCAACGGCGACGGATTCTTCGGACACTCCGTCATCGACTGCATGAAGCGCGGTTCCAAGCTCATCTCGGTCGACCCCCACACCAACTGGCTGGCCACCCGTGCCGTCTACCACCTGCCGCTGCGTCCCGGCACCGATGCCGCGCTCGGCATGGCGATGCTCAACATCATCATCAGCGAGGAGCTCTATGACAAGGAGTTCGTCAGCCTGTACTGCTACGGATTCGAGCAGCTTGCGGAGCGCGTCGCGACGATGCCTCCCGAGAAGGCCGCCGAGATCTGCGGCGTCGACGTCGAGGACATCTACGGCGCCACCCGCATGTACGCCAACGCCCAGAACGCGGCTATCCTCTGGGGTCTCGCAATCGACCAGAAGGCAAATGGCGCGCAGGCAGGACACTGCATCCTCGCTCTCGAAGCCATCACCGGCAACCTCGACGTTCCCGGCGGACAGCTCCTCGGAGACGTGACCGACTCCCTGGCCGACCTCGGTTTCGGCTGGAGCTCGCTCGGCCCTGAGCTTCAGAACAAGATCATCGGCCTCAAGGAGTATCCGGCCTACGTCGCGATCGTCCTCAACTCGCATGCCGACCTCACGCTCGAGGCCATGGAGACCGGCGAGCCCTATGAGATCCATGCCGGCTTCATCGCGTCCACCAACCTGCTCGCAGGAACCTGCGCCGCACAGCCCAAGCGCTGGCACGACGCCATGCAGAAGCTCGACTTCGTATTCGCCGCCGACTGCTGGATCACCCCGACGATCCAGTGCTGCGCGGACGTCATCCTCCCGCTGGCCACCTTCGCAGAGAGGGAGTCGGGCGTTGCTGTCCACTACGGCGCATCGCCGAACATGACCGGCTCCGTGGTCAACGCCGTCCAGGTTGGCGAGACCAAGGGCGACCTCGAGATCCAGTACGAGATCGGTCGCAGGATCATGCCCGACAACTACGCCAAGTTCCCGACCCTCTACGACTTCATGGAGGAGTTCCGCTTCGGCAACAACATCGACTACAACGAGCTCAAGGAAGAGGTCACCCGCCAGCGCAAGGTAACCTACAAGAAGTACGAGCTCGGCCTCCTGCGTCCCGATCGCAAGAGGGGATTCAACACCCCGACTGGCCGCGTCGAGCTCTACTCGACGATGTTCCAGC
>JAFWGD010000010.1 GCA_017515355.1 Coriobacteriales bacterium | reverse complement strand
GGTCAAGGACCTCGCATCGAGGCTCCACATCCACGTCGACATGCAGCAGATCGGCGTCCGCGACGAGGCGCGCGTCACCGGCGGTCTCGGCCATTGCGGCGAGGTTCTCTGCTGCGTCCGCTTCGCCAGCGAGTTCATGCCCGTCTCCATCCGCATGGCCAAAGAGCAGGACCTTCCGCTCAACCCGACCAAGGTCTCCGGTGCATGCGGCAGGCTTATGTGCTGCCTGCGCTACGAATTCGAGGCCTACAAGGAGTTCAAGGCCCGCGCACCCAAGGTCAACGCGATCGTAGACACCCCAGCAGGCAAGGCAAAGGTCGTCGAAATCGACGTTCCAAGGGAGCTCGTCAAGATTAGGATGGAGGAGGGCTCCGAGACCTTCTACGTGCCGATCGGAGGCATGGAGACCGATCCCGAGTCCGACAGCCCCAGGCCCTGCAGGGTTTGCGAGGAGGCCTTCAACGAGCATTGCCCGATGTCGCTTCGCAGCGAGAAGGCCGTTCTCGCGGTCAAGATCCCCGAAGCCGAGGAGGAGCCCGAGCAGCCGAAGAAGCAGGAAAAGCGCAAGCGCGGCAAGAAGGGCAAGAAGGGCGCACCGCAGCCCGAGCAGGCAAAGCAACCCGAGGCCAAGAGGCAGCAGGGCGCAGAGCGAGAGGCCCAAGCTCCCTCGAAGTCCTCTAAGCGCAGGCGCCGCAAGTCCTCGAGCAAGGGTCGCGAGGGCGCGAGCAACACTGGCAGCGAGGCTCAGGCCGCAGCTCCGAAGGACGCCGCCAAGCCGCGTCCGGGCCAGCGTTCTTCGGGAGTCCGCAACCCGCAGGATTCCATTGGCGGCAACCGTCAGAAGGGCGAGGCCGCTTCGAAGGGCCAAGCCAAGGGCGATGGCGCTTCCAAAGCAGAGGGCGGCCAGCCCAAGGGCGGATCGCAGGGCAAGTCCAAGTCCTCGCGCCGCAGGGGCAATCGCAAGAAGAATCCGAACGCTTCGGGAGGCGGCACCCAGAGTGCTCAGCAGAAGCCCCAGGGCGGAGCTGGCGGCAATGCTGGTGCGGCGAATGCCCACAGGAAGCGCAGAAGGACCAATCCCGGACAATCCGAGAAGCAATAGCACCTCTCTGGTAAGGAGGAAACCAAAGTGCAGACCGAATCGATGCTACTCAACGATCTCTACCAGCTCACGATGGCCGAGGGCTACTGGAAGAACGGCTTCGTGGATGCGCAGGCAAGCTTCTACATGCATTTCCGCAACAACCCGTTCCAGGGCGGATACACCATTGCATGCGGCATGGAGCATCTGTCCGAGATCGCGCGCAACTTCGAGTTCACCGACGATGACGTGGACTATCTGAAGACGCTCAAGACCGCCACAGGCGAGGATCTCTTCGACAGGGGCTTCCTCGAGTTCCTGCGCTCCTACAAGCTCACCCTCGACATCGATGCGCCGCTCGAAGGCTCCGCGATCTTCCCGATCGAGCCCGTGGTCAGGGTCGTCGGCCCGCTCATCGATTGCCAGCTCATAGAGACTCCGCTTCTCAACGCGATCAACTTCGAGACGCTGATCGCCACCAAGGCCGCCAGGGTCTGCCACTGCACCGATGGCGCCGTTGCAGAGTTCGGCCTGCGCCGTGCACAGGGCCCCAACGGCGGATTGCTCGCATCCAGGGCATCGTTCATCGGCGGTTGCGCATCCACTTCCAACGTGCTGGCGGGCAAGATGTTCAACATCCCGGTCTCGGGCACGCATGCGCACGCTTGGGTGCAGGCTTTCGACACCGAGCTCGAGGCCTTCCGCGCCTTCGCCTCGGCCATGCCGTACAACACCATCCTTCTCGTCGACACCTACGACATCGAGGAGGGTTTGAAGAACGCGATCATCGTCGGCAAGGAGATGGAGGAGCGCGGCGAGCGCCTGATAGGCATCAGGATCGATTCCGGCGACCTCGCATGGGGATCCAAGCTCGCTCGCAAGATGCTTGACGATGCCGGTCTCGACTACGTCAAGGTGACGCTGACCAACGACCTCGACGAGCACCTCATGGTATCTCTCAAGGAGCAGGGTGCTTGCGTCGACTCGTGGGGAATCGGAACCAAGCTCGCCGTAGCCTATGACCAGCCGGCGCTCGGCGGAGTCTACAAGATGTCCGCAATCAAGAAGACCCCCGACAGCAACTGGGAGCCCAAGCTCAAGATATCCGCGCAGATCGCGAAGAGGACGCTTCCTGGCCTTCTCGATGTGAAGCGCTTCAGCGACGAGGCTGGCAACTACATCGGCGACCTCGTCTACGACCAGCTGCTCGGACAAAGCGGCGACCTTGCAGTCGACCCATTCGATCTGGCGCAGGTCGAGGACTTCAGCGGTTCCGAGTCCAAGCAGCTTCTCGTTCCGCTGGTTCGCGGTGGCGAGCCCGTCATCGACAGCTTCGATGCCCATGAGGCTCGCGAGCGCGTCGCGGTCGAGCTCTCCAGGCTCGATTCGTCCTACACGCGCTTCCTCAATCCTGCACCGTATTCGGTTGGACTCGACCCTGCACTCTCCGACAGCAGGACCAACCTGATCAACGAGCACAAGAAGGACAAGAAGAGGAAGCTCAAGAACTAGCGCCTCTTGGGACGATCGCCAATGGAAGGGAAGACGGAACAGAGATACGAGCTCTATGCGAGCTGCGGCTACGGGCTTGAAAAGCTCGTCGCCTCGGAGCTCGAGGCGCTCGGCATCCACCAGATTCGCCCGCTTTCATCTGGTGTGACCTTCTACGCCACGCCAGAGGAGGCCTGTCGCGCCCTTCTGTGGCTGCGCTGCGCGAGCAGGGTGCTGCTCGTTCTCGGGCGCGTCGATGCCACCGATGCCGACACTCTCTACAACGGTTGCTACGAGATCGCCTGGCCAAAGCACGTTGCCGAGGGTGCAACCATCGCGGTTCACGCCAAGGGAACCAACGACAACCTGCGCAACTCCGTCTTCACCGCCCTCAAGGTCAAGGACGCGATGTGCGATGCTCTCCGCACGCGCGCTGGAAGGCGCCCCGACGTCAACCTCAACGACCCCGACGTGGCGATTCGCGTCAGCCTGCGCAACGATCGCGCCACGATCTACCTCGACCTCTCAGGCGAGCCCCTGCACATCAGGGGATACCGCGAGCGCGGCGTGCAGGTACAGGCTCCCATCAAGGAGACCATCGCCGCCGCCATTCTGCTCTCCGGTGGCTGGAAGGAGCTGTGCGAGTCGGGTGACGTGGCCTTCGTCGACCCGCTTTGCGGCAGCGGAACGTTGGCAATCGAAGCTGCCATGATCGCAGGCGACATCGCTCCCGGCATACAGCGTGCCAAATGGGGCATCCAGGGCTGGAGGCTCTTCAAGGAGGAGATGCTCGACGAGTTGATCGCCGAGGCCGACGATCGTCTCGAGGCGGGGATGGATTCGATTCCGCCGATCTTTGCGAGCGACATCGACAAGGATGCCATCTCCTATGCGCGCCTTTGCGCAAAGCGTGCCGGTCTCGCTGAGAAGATCACCTTCAAGCAAGCCGACATCGCGAGTCTCGAGATAGAGGGTTTGCCCGAGAAGGGCCTCGTCGCGTGCAATCCGCCCTATGGCGAGCGCATGATGAGCCGCGAACAGCTCATCTCCCTCGAGATCGCGCTCAAGAGGTTCATCGCAACCTACGCCAGCGGCTTCAACACATCGATCATCTGCACGGATTCCTCGATCGATGCGGTCTTCGGCTCCCAGCCGGAGAGCATCATCTCAACGAAGAACGGCCCGATAGATGCGACCATCCGCGCCTTCGCGCCGCTCAATCCCGATGGCGGGCTAGACGAAGAGCAGCTTGCGGGAATCCACGCCGATGCCGAGCAGTTCGCCAACAGGCTCGCCAAGATGGCGAAGCATCGCGGCAAGTGGGCTCGCAAGCAGGGGATCACCTGCTACCGCGTCTACGATGCCGACCTTCCCGAGTTCAACATGGCGATCGACATCTATCAGGGGATGGGCAACGAGTCCCGCCTCAAGTGGATCCACGTCAGCGAGTATGCCGCGCCCAAGACGGTCGATTCCGAGCTCGCGGCGCAGCGCGTAACCATGGCCATCGACGTCATCCAGCGCGAATTCGGCGTTGGCGCCGGCGATGTCTTCCTCAAGCGCAGGGAGAGGTCAAAGGGCGGTTCGCAGTACAGCTCGCCAGAGCAGCCCGACGAGGAGCTGAGGTTCACATCTCGCAACGGATATCGCAAGGTGGAGGAGGGCGGCCATACGTTCAAGGTGAAGTTCGATGGCGGGCTCGACACCGGCCTTTTCCTCGACACGCGCTCCGTGCGCAAGATGATCGAGGAGCAATCCAACGGAAAGAGCTTCCTCAACCTCTTCGCCTACACCGGCTCGGCAACGGTCTACGCGGCTGCAGGAGGCGCGAAGTCGACCTACACGGTCGACCTTTCCCAGCGCTATCTCGACTGGGCGAAGGAGAACATGCGCATAAACAAATTCAATTCTGCGCGCCATGTCTTCGAGCGTGCGGATGCGGTCGAGTGGATTGCGAACATGCGCAAGACGCGCAACCGCTTCGACCTGATCTACCTCGACCCGCCTACCTTCTCCAATTCCAAGCGCATGAAAGCCAAGTCGTTCGATATCCAGCGCGATCACGCTGAGCTGCTGATCGGTGCCTCGCGCCTGCTCACCAAGGGCGGCAAGGCGATCTTCTGCTGCAACCTGCGCGACTTCAAGCCCGACGTGGAGGCGCTCGAGAAGGCCAAGGTCAAGATCGAGGACATCACGGCGCAGACGATTCCCGAGGACTTCGAGCGCAACCAGAAGATCCATCACTGCTACATCGTGACGCGCGTGTGGGAACCGCGCGAGGATGGCGATGGGCAGCGTCGCGGCGGGCAGCACCGCAACGGCGGCAAGCCCTACGAGCGCCGCGATGGCGGCAAGTCCGGCGACTTCCGCAAGAAGGCGGGCGACAGTCGCAACGGGAAGCCCTATTCCTCGCGAAACCGCCAAGATGGTGGCGGCGGAAAGCCATTCGCATCGCGCAACCGCCTAAGCGGCAACGATGGCAAGCCGTACGCATCGCGCAATCGCCAGGACGGCAACGGCAAGCCGCGCCAGAATCGCAACGAAGGCAATAATCCTCCGCACCCAATGCAGAAGGCCTAGCATCCAGC
>JAFWGD010000099.1 GCA_017515355.1 Coriobacteriales bacterium | reverse complement strand
TGTCCCTGGCGATCGCGGTCATCTCATCGACCATCTTGCATGGGCACTCTGGGATCACGTCCTCGTAGATGACCGGGTCGAAGCCCGCATTCTTGATTATCTCGACGGCGCGCGGTCCGATTCCGCAGTCCCTGATGCCGGGGTCGTAGCAGATCATCGGCTTCTGCACGTTGAATTCCTTTATCTTGTCGCCGAGCATCTCGAGCGCTCCCTTTCCGAAGACCACCGGGGGAGTCGGCATGCTATCGATCATCACAATTGCCATTTCGCGTTCCTTTCTGAAGCGTATTCGACCAGTGAGAATTATATCCCTTGAGCTCCAGCCTAACTAGATGTTCATTGCAGCGTAGAATGCCTGGGCGTTCGCCTGACGGATGTTGCCTCCAACGCGGTCGCAATCGCCCACGACGTAGGTCTCCTCGCAAACGTCGCGCATAGCCTCGACATCGGCGCGCAGCGGCCTTAGGCCAAGCGCGAGGACCACGGTGTCGCACTCGATCTCGCGTAGGCTGCCGTCCTTCTCCTTGACGACGATGCCAGCGTCGGTGACCTCGGCCAGTGCCGTCTCATCGAGGATCTCTACCCCGGCTTTTCGGGCGATATCCACTGCACCAGCCAGCGAGCCCTTCTGCTCAGCGAAGAGCTTCGCCATCGGCATCATTTCGACGATGGTGACGTCGCGGCCATGCTGGCCGAGGAGCGCTGCGCACTCGCTTCCGGTGATGCCGCCACCAACGACGATGACCTTATGCCCGCAGATCTCGGGATCCTCATCTGCCTGCGTCACCTGGATCACCTTGCTCGAATCGATTCCGGGCAGGTTGGGAACGATGGGTTCGCTGCCAATTGCCAGGATGACTGCATCGGGGTCGATCTGCTCGAGCAGCTCGGGGGTCATGTTGACGCCGGTCTTGACCTTGATGCGGCTGTCCTTCTCCACCGTGCGCACCGACCACTCCGCATATGCGCGGACGTCGGATTTGATCGCGTTGGCTCCCGCGTCGTTGAGCGTTCCGCCGAGCTTGACCTCGCGTTCGTAGATAGTCGGTTCATGTCCGCGCTCCGCGAGCCATCTCGCAGCCTCGAGGCCGGCGCACCCGCCGCCGACGATCGCCACGCGTTTGGGCTCCTCGATGGGAGGCAGCGTAGAGAACTCGGGCTGACGGCCCTGAGGCGGGTTGATCGAGCAGCGCAGAGGCTTCGGGCATCCGTGCGGATCGTCTCCGGTGCACACGTTGCAGCGCAGGCAGGGCCTGATGTCTTCCGGTCTGCCCCCGCGCGCCTTGTGGAGGACGTCGGGATCCGCGATGAACGTGCGGATCATCGCTACCATGTCCGCGGTGCCATCGGCTATGGCCTGCTCGGCGAGCTCGACATTGAACGAGCCGACGGTCGTCACCGGGATGTTCACGTGCGGCCTGATGTACCTGGCGAGATGTGCGTTGGTCGGGCGCGGCTTGTAGGTGTTCTGGATCGTGTATCCGATGGCTCCGAGGTCGTATAGATGCCCCGCGCTGACGTGGAGCAGGTCGATCTTGCTCTGGATGTTCTGGCAGAATCCCAAGATTTCCTCAGGCCCGATGTTGCGCTCGGGGTCGAGCTTCTCATCGCCGCTGATGCGGTACTCGATGGCGAGCTTGGGTCCGATGACCTCGCGCACCGCGTCGATCAGGTCGTTGGCGAAGCGGCAGCGGTTCTCGAAGGTTCCGCAGCCATATTCGTCGGTGCGCTTGTTGAAGGCGGGGGAGAAGAACTGCGCCACGGTGTGCCCATGCCCGCCAAGGAGCATGATCATGTCGAAGCCCGCCTTCTTGCAGCGCTCGGCGCTGGAGGCGAAGTCGTCGATGATTCCGATGACCTCCTGATGCGTGATGTCGCCAGGGAAGTAGTCGGCGCGCAGATTGAGCTCGATCGATGCTAGAGCGTTGTAGCGGTGTATCTCCTCGACGACCTTGACCAGCCCATGTACGACGAACGGGTCGGCGAGGTTGATGACGTAGTGGTTGGCCTCGGCGTATTCCTGGTTGATCGGGCTGTCGCCGATCGTCACGATGGCAGCGCCGCTCTTGGCGAGGTCGCCGGTGAATTTCGTGAAGTTCTCGGTGACCAATCCATTCCTTGAGGCGAGGAACGGCTCGGCAGGGGAGACCTCGATGCGGTTCTTCGCCACGACCGGGCCGATCTTGAGCGGTTGGAAGATATTCGGAAACATGGTTTCTTTCTTGGACATGTCTTTCACTTTCCCTTTCCTCGGGCGCAAATCGATAATGCGATTATAGTCCAGATTCGCGCTTCTATGGCACACCTCGGCCCGCTTTGTATCGAGACGTTTGCAGGAGTTCGCGCAAGAGCCCGAACAAAGGATTTATCGTGCCGTAGCGCCTCGCATTATTTGATAATATGAGTTGGTTAGGAAGGAGTTCGTATGCTAAACGATACCAGTGGTTTCATCTCGGAAGAGGATGGAACGATAAAGGTCCGCTCCTGCGCATGGTCGCCCCCTGGAGACCATCCCGTCGGATGCGGAGTCATTCTCACCGTCAAGGATGGAAAGGTCGTCAAGGTTGAGGGCGATCCCACCCATCCGATCACCAACGGCAGGCTCTGCCCGAGGTGTCTCGCGCTCGACGAGGTCATGTACAGCCCGAAGCGCATAATGCACCCGATCAAGCGCGCCAAGGAAGACCGCGGCAAGGACAAGTGGGAGCGCATCTCGTGGGACGAGGCCTACGACATGATCGAGGCCAAGGTTCGCGACATCTGGGCCAACTGGGGAGCCGAGACGATCTTCACGCTCGTCGGCACCGGACGCGAATGCACCCTCTACGCGCCGGTCTACGGCCCTGCGGTCATGAACACCCCGAACGGCAATTCCACCGCTCCGTTCAGCGGCCAGGCCTGCTACGGTCCGCGCGCCACCATCTCCAACTACCTGCTCGGCTCGGGCTATCCGGAGATGGACTTCGCGCAGTACTTCCCCGATCGCTACGACAATCCGG
>JAFWGD010000098.1 GCA_017515355.1 Coriobacteriales bacterium | reverse complement strand
TCGCGCTCGCCGTAGGCCATCTCGACCGGAACATGCACCTTGATGGTCTGACCGACCTCCATTTCGCGCACGGCCTGGTCGAAGCCCTCGATCACATCGCCGTTCATGCAGACGAACTCGATCGGTTCGCCGTTGTCGTAGGAAGAGTCGAACTGCCAGCCATCATCGAACGTACCGATGTAATGGACCTTTACCCTTCTTCCAGTGTTATCCATTCGCGTTTCCTTTCACGGTGGCTTTTATCGCTGCTCAACAGTCTAGCGCAGATTTGCGCGCAACGGCCCAAGCGACGGCGGTCGGATATGTGGCCGACTGGCTTGCCAAGCCGATAGCAGGAGCCCGCGGCACCCCGCCGTTGGCCAAACAGGCACCATGGCGAATGCGCTGAACAGCAGGGTGCCAGCAGCCATGCCCTCTTGTCTGCGGTTGCATAAGGTTCCTGAAAAAATGGCTTGCAACGCGCGGAAACATATAGTAAATAGTAATTGTTCAACAAAGTGTTGGTTAACACGCAATTAGTTCAATAGTTTTCCATTTTATTGCAAGTTTAGAGGGTTGTTATGTCGCGCACAATCGAACGCAAGGATGACAGGAGAAGCAGGCGCTCGCGCAAGATGCTCGCAGATGCATTCGTCGAGCTGGTGGGGGAGCGGGGGCTGGATGGCTTCTCGATCACCGACCTTACCGAGCTCGCCAACGTCAACAGGGGCACTTTCTACGGCCACTTCTCCGACAAGGAGGATCTGCTGGAGTACTGCGAGAGCGAGTTCCTCAACGGCATCTCCGAGTTGGAGGAGCGCATCGCACAGGTCCCGGTCACCGAATTGGGAACCGAGGAGACCGACAGCTTCGTTCACTCCGTCTTCGTCGAGATCTTCACGTTCGTCGAGGAGCACGAGGCGCTTCTGACCGCGCTGCTCGGCCCCAAGGGGGACATCTCGTTCGAGCACCGCATCATCGACACGGTCTGCACCACGCTGATCGACAAGATCCTCAACGAGCAGTATCGCATCAATCGCACACCGCTCGTCGATTACTACGTCGGCTACTACTCGTCGGCAATCCTCGGCGTCGTGCTCATGTGGCTAAACAACGAGAACAGGGAAACCCCTGAGGAGATGGCGACGATCCTGCTTGGAATCGCTTCGCTGAGCCTCGGCGACCCGATCGTCTTGTCCTAAGGAGGACTGCGATGGCTTGTGACAGGCATTTGGGAATAGATGTCGGTTCGACCACCGTCAAGCTGGCGATTCTCGACAACGACAACAAGATCCTATTCGCTAAGTACCGCAGGCACCACACCGATATCCGCTCGACCATCGCCCAGATCATCGGCGAGGCGGCAGAGGAGTTCGAGGGCGTCGAGATGACCACCGCGATCACCGGCTCGGGCGGCCTGCTGCTCAGCCAGTGGCTCGACCTGGCATTCATCCAGGAGGTCATCGCCTCCAAGACCGCGATCGAGACCTTCATCCCGCAGACCGACGTGGCCATCGAGCTCGGCGGCGAGGATGCCAAGATCATCTTCTTCGACAATGGGATCGAGCAGAGGATGAACGGAACCTGCGCCGGCGGCACGGGCGCCTTCATCGATCAGATGGCATCGCTGCTCGACACAGACGCTGCAGGCCTAAACGAGCTCGCCGAGCGCGCGAAGATCATCTACCCGATCGCCTCGCGCTGCGGAGTCTTCGCCAAGAGCGATGTCCAACCGCTGCTCAACGAGGGCGCGGCGCGAGAGGATATCGCCGCCTCGATCTTCCAGTCGGTGGTCACGCAGACGATCTCGGGCCTCGCATGCGGGCACCCGATCAGGGGTAACGTAGCCTTCCTGGGTGGCCCGTTGCAGTACCTGCCCGAGCTCGAGAAGCGCTTCAAGATCACCCTCAACCTCACCGAGGAGAGCGCCATCAGGCCCGAAAACGCCCATCTCTTCGTGGCCAGCGGCGCGGCTCTCGCCGGTGCCGAGGGCGAGCCGATCACCCTAGGCGAGATCTCCCGCAGGCTCTCCGAGCTCGGTGAGACGCAGGGCAGTGAGGTTGTCAGGCTCGATCCGCTCTTCACCAGCGAGGAGGAGTACGCCGAGTTCAAGGAACGCCACAGCAAGGCGATGATTCCGCGCGCAGATATCTCCGAGTATCGCGGCATGGCGTATTTCGGCATAGATGCCGGCTCCACCACCTTCAAGGCCACCCTCATCGGCGATGAGGGCCAGATCCTCAAGTCTTGGTATGGCAACAACAACGGCGACGTGCTCGGATGCGCGAAATCTGTCATCCTCGACATGTACGGCAGCCTGCCGCGCGACGAAGCTGGCAACCCGCTGGTCAAGATCGGCCACTGCACCGTCACCGGATACGGAGAGGGCCTTCTGCTCGAAGGCCTGCGTTGCGACAGCGGCGAGATCGAGACGGTTGCGCACCTGCGTGGCGCCACCGAGCTCGTACCCGACGTCGACTTCATCCTCGACATCGGAGGACAGGACATGAAGTGCCTGCAGGTCCGCAACGG
>JAFWGD010000097.1 GCA_017515355.1 Coriobacteriales bacterium | reverse complement strand
TGGAATCATGGGCTCTATCCCGTGGGCCAAGCTCGACAGCGTCAAGTTCCTATGCCCGTCGCCAGGCTATGACAGGCACTTCTCGGTTTGCGAGCATTTCGGCATCGAGATGGTCGTCGTCCCTATGGGCGAGGATGGTCCGGACATGGACATGGTCGAGGAGCTCGTCTCCTCCGACGAGTCGGTCAAGGGCATCTGGTGCGTCCCGCAATACTCCAACCCGCAGGGCTACGTCTATTCCGATGAGACAGTTGCCCGATTCGCTGCGCTCAAGCCCGCGGCCAGCGACTTCAGGATCTTCTGGGACAACGCATATGTGCTCCATCACCTTTACGAGGACCATCCCACAGTGGCTAACATCAAGGACGCATGCGACGCGGCTGGCAATCCGGATATCTATTACGAGTTCGCCTCGACCTCGAAGATCTCCTTCGCAGGTGCGGGCATCTCGGGCGTGGGCGCGTCAGACGCCAACATCGCCGACATCAAGAAGTTCATCTTCTTCTCGATGATCTGCCCAGACAAGATCAACCAGCTCAGGCACGCGATCTTCTTCGCCGAGGAGGGCTCGCTCGAGGCCCATATGCGCAAGCATGCGGAGCTGATCAGGCCGAAGTTCGAGATGGTCGAGAGCATCCTCTCCGAGCAGATCGGCGAGCTTGGCATCGGTGCTTGGACCAGCCCGCGCGGCGGCTACTTCATCTGCTTCGACGGACTGCCTGGAACGGCAAAGCGAATCGTCGAGCTGGCCGCGGAAGCTGGCGTGAAGATGACTGGAGCTGGCGCGATGTATCCCTATAAGCGCGACCCGGAGGACAAGACGATCCGCATCGCCCCGACCTATCCGAGCGTCGAGGATCTGCGAGCTGCTGCCGAGCTCTTCAGCGTATGCGTGAAGCTCGCCTCGATCGAGAAGCTGCTCGAGGCGTAGCGCGCAACACTGGTGTCAATAGCATTCAGATCGGCGGGTCATCGTTCATGGTCGACATCTCACTGGCTCCGCTGCAGGCAGACGATCGCGAGCAATTCATCTCCGACAACCAGGAGGCGTTCCTCTACGGGGCGACGCAGGAGTTCGGCATGCGTGACGACCGCTTCGAAGAGGATGGCCAGATCATCTCACGAGAGACCATCGAGAGGTCGATCGATGGTGGCGAGGCATATCGCATAGTGCTCGACGACCATAAGGTTGGCGGGGCGGTCGTCAAGATCGAGGGGGATCACGGCGAGCTCGAGCTGCTCTTCGTCTCGCCGCAAGCGCATAGCAAGGGCATTGGATATGCGGCGTGGTGCGAGATCGAGCGAATGTACCCGGAGGTCAAGGTTTGGGGGCTCGTCACTCCGTACTTCGAGACTCGCAACATCCATTTCTACGTGAACCGCTGCGGATTCCACATCGTGGAGTTCTTCAATTCGCACCATCCCGATCCGAACGAGCCGGATGCAGGTGGCGAGGGTGACGAGGGTGCCGATGGCATGTTCCGATTCGAGAAGGTCATGCAGAGATAGCGGGACTCTCCTGTAATCCAGTAGTCTTTCCAACGATTCGCCAGACTATTTGCGGTCGATCATCCCACCGTTCTGCACGTTATCGTTCTTGGCCTCGTGATGCGCTTCGCCCTCGGCCATCGCAATCGCGAGGTTCTTGTCGTAGAGCGAGAGCAGGAAGATGATGATGAACGATGCCGCAGCGCCGCAGATCGGCATCCACCAGGTGATCGGACCGACGAGGAAGGAGATGCCGAGCGTCACTGCGAACAGAGCCGCTATCGCGATGAACGCGCCCTTCATGTCCCACTTGATCTCGATGATCTGCACGATGAGCGCGAATCCCATCGAGAAGTAGACCGCAGGCTTGGAGAGCTCGACGTTGAAGCCCTCGCAGGTGAGGACGACGCCGATGAATGCGATGAACGAGAGCGCGAGGATCTTGATGCCGGAGTGCTTGTTGATGAATTCCGAGATCGGGTCGGCGAATATGATCATGATCATCACGGCGATGATGACCGCGGCGATCATGATCGGCAGCTCGTTGACCATTCCGACTGCGGTGATGACCGAGTCGAGCGAGAAGATGTTGTCCATCACGGCGATGAGCGCGATGGCGTGCGCGGGGTTGATATGCTTGCGCTCCTTGCCCTCGCCACGCACGTCCACGTCCTCGCCTTCGATCTTGATCTTGGAGATCAGTTCCGTTATGCCCTTGTAGATCAGATAGATTCCTCCGGCGAGCATGATGATGTCGCGGGCTGTGATCGCCGCCATCTCTCCCGCAAGGAACGGAAGCGTGAAGAGCGTGGTTTGCAGAGAAGCCAGCCACGAGATCATGCAGAGAAGCATGATGCGCATGCACAGGGCTGCGAGCAGTCCGAATCGCCTGCCGATGTGGCGCTTGGACTCGTGCAGCCTATCGGTTGTGATCGCGATGAAGACGAGGTTGTCGATGCCGAGCACCATCTCGAGGAATGTCAGGGTGCCGAGCTCGATCCAGCCTTGTGCGGTTGAGAACACTGAGAGGAAATCTAGCAATTCATGTCCTTTTCAAGCTATCCGCGCGATTGCGCGGAGCTCTCCTGATTGCAGGCGAACACTTGATGATTATAAGGTCGAAAGCCCGCTCTGAAGGCGTGGGGCCTGCAAAAGCGCAGTTAGTGCCTGCGAAACACATTGCCGTCTGTGACTTATGGAGATGCAATGTGCGAATATGATGTTAGAATCCTATTTGCTGCCTCCGTAGCTCAGGGGATAGAGCACCGCTCTCCTAAAGCGGGTGTCGACCGTTCAAATCGGCCCGGGGGCACCATAGAGCACGAAAGGCGTTCGGTCATAGCGGCCGAACGCCTTTG
>JAFWGD010000096.1 GCA_017515355.1 Coriobacteriales bacterium | reverse complement strand
CCGACTTCTTCGGCGGTGGCATGGCCGACATCTTCAGCACGTTCTTCGGCGGCGGAAGGGCTGGCGGAGGCCAGGTTCGCACCGCCGGAAGGGACATGCAGGTCGGACTCGCGCTCACCCTCGAGGAGATCGCGACCGGAGTGGAGAAGGAGATCTCCTACGATCGCCTGGGCACCTGCGAGACCTGCGAGGGCACTGGTTGCGCAGAGGGCGGCGAGGTCGTCACCTGCAGCAGATGCGGCGGCACCGGCTACGTCACCTCCGTCCAGCGCACGATGCTCGGCACTATGCAGTCGCGCGGCCCTTGCCCCGAGTGCGGCGGCACCGGCACGACCATCAGCAACCCGTGCCCCGATTGCGAGGGCCAGGGTAGGGCGCCGATGCGCCAGAAGCTGCGCATCAAGGTTCCGAAGGGCATTCGCGAGGGCCAGCAGATCAGGATGGCAGGCCGCGGTGAGGCAGGCCTCAACAGCGACACCACCGGCGACCTTCTGGTCACGATACGCGTCCATCAGCACGACGTATTCCAGCGCGAGGGCGACAACCTCCACATGCGCATCGACATCAACATGCTGCAGGCAGCTCTCGGCGCGACCATCGTGGTCGACGGGATCATGCCCGACGAGAAGGTCGAGGTTCGAATTCCCGCGGGCACGCAGTGCGACGACACGGTTAAGGTCAACGGCAAGGGAATGCCGCGCCTGCGCAGCGAGAACAGGGGCGCGCTCATCGCCCATGTTTGGGTCGAGATTCCCAAGAAGCTCACCAAGGAGCAGCGCGAGGCGCTCGAGGACGCAGCCGATGTCTTCGGGATCGACTTCGACGAGGAGCGCTCGCTCATCGACAAGGTGAAGGATGTCTTCACCGGCTAACGACGCTTTGGCGAAGGCTGTGGTGCGAGCTTGAGATTCCATGTTCACAACCTTGGCTGCAAGGTCAACAGGGTCGAATCCGACAACATGTCGGCCGCGCTGATCGCCGCCGGCCACATCTCCGCCCCCCTTGCGGAGGCCGATGTCGCCATCGTCAACACCTGCACCGTCACTTCCGAGGCGGACCACAAGACGCGCAAGGCGATCCGCAGGGCAAGCCGGGAGTGCGCAGGCCAGGTCATAGCCACCGGCTGCGCAACCGCAATCGACCCCGATGCCCTCGAGGGGCTTGGGGAAAACGTTATCGTCGAGCCGAACAGGCAGCTCGCCATCGAGAAGGCGCTAGCCGCGCTGGAGCGCGAGGCCAAGCTGGCGGCGCAGGCTCCCAGCGCGCATCCGCGCGCGGCTGAGGGGTTCCACACGCGAATGGGCATAAAGGTGCAGGATGGTTGCAACAACAGGTGCGCCTTCTGCATCGTCAACAGGGCACGCGGCAAGAGCGTGTCGATGCCGCTGGAGAGCGTGGTCTCCGAGGTCGCGCTCGCCTCCGAGTCGGGAATCGCCGAGGTCGTTCTCACCGGCATCAACATCGGCAGCTATCGCGAAGTCGCCGATAGCGGCTGGATTCTCAAGCTTCCGCAGCTCATCGAGGCGCTGCTCGAGCGCACAGGAATCGGAAGGATCCGCTTGAGCTCGATCGAGCCGCCCGACGTCGACGACGAGCTCATAGCGCTGCTCGAGCGCTATCGCGGCCGCTTCTGCGCGCACCTTCACATGCCGTTGCAATCGGGCTGCGATCGCACGCTTGCCGCCATGGGCCGACTCTACGACACGGCCGATTTCGCACGTCGCGTCGAGGCCATCTACGCGGTGCGCCCAGACGCATCGATCACAACCGATGTGATCGCGGGCTTCCCTCAGGAGACGGATTCCGATTTCGCCCAGACGCTCGAGTTCTGCAGGCGCATGCGCTTCTCCAAGATCCATGCCTTCCGCTACTCGGTTCGCCCAGGCACGCCTGCCGCCGAGATGGAGGGGCAGATCGACCCGAGAATCAAGGCGCAAAGGGCCTCTTCGCTGCACATTCTCTCCGATGAGCTGCGTTGCGATGATATGCTAAGGAGAGTGGGGAGCAGAGAGCTGGTTGTCGTCGAAACCGGACGCATCGGGATGAGCGAAAGCTATCACGAAGTCGTCGTGAAGGGCGAGATGCCAAGGCGCGGCGAGATGCTCGAGCTCGAGTTCACTGGCATCGAGGAGAACGCGCGTTTGATAGGAAAGAGGGTTTGATGGAGCCAAGCAAGGTTGCGGTGAGTGTTCCTGCCGGCTTCGACATGGCGAGCCTGGTTGGCCCGCAAGACCGCTATCTGCGGAAGATCGAGGAGTGCTTCGACGCAAGCATCGTCGTTCGCGGCAACACGATAACCCTCTCGGGCGACCCAATCGAGATGCAGATACTATCCTCGCTCCTCTCCGACTGCATCAAGTACATCGAGGACAAGGGAGACCTCTCCGAGGACTACCTCACGCGTTCCATCGAGCTGCTGCGCAGCGGCGAGCTAGACCCCGCGGAGCTGCGCAAGGATATCCTGCTCACGCACCGCGGCAAGACGATCCGCCCCAAAACCGCAGGTCAGAAACGCTACACCGACGCGGTCAAGGCCAACACGATAACGTTTGCCATTGGTCCGGCGGGCACTGGCAAGACCTATCTCGCGATGGCGATGGCAGTCGCCGCGCTGCGCCGCAAGGAGGTCGCGCGCATCATCCTGACGCGCCCCGTGGTCGAAGCGGGCGAGTCGCTCGGCTATCTTCCGGGCACGCTGACCGAGAAGGTCGACCCCTACGTGCGCCCGCTCTACGATGCGCTCTTCGACATGTGCGACGCGCAGAAGGTCAACGTCCTCATCGACCAGGGTACGATCGAGATCGCGCCGCTCGCCTACATGCGCGGCCGCACCCTTAACGACAGCTTCGTCATCCTCGACGAGGCGCAGAACACCACCCCGGAGCAGATGAAGATGTTCCTGACCAGGCTCGGCTTCGGCTCCAAGATGATCGTCACCGGCGACATCACGCAGATCGACCTTCCGCGCGGGGTCAGCGGGCTCAAGAGCATCCGCGGTATCCTCGAGGGGCTCGAGGGCATCGCGTTTTGCGATCTTAAGAGCGCCGATGTCGTCAGGCACAACCTCGTCCAGCGAATCGTGGCGGCCTATGACAAGGCGGCTGCAGAGAAGAATGGAGTCAGATAGATGAGCAACTACGCAGTGCGCTTCGACGTTTCGGAGGAGCTTCTCGACTTTCCTGCGAGTATCGGCGAAGCCGAATGGATGTCGGACAACGTCGAGGTGGGCAAGAGGGTCTCCGACCTGATCAACTTCATCTTGCACGACGAGGGCATCCAAGGTGACATCGAGGTCTCGGTCGTCTTCGTCACCGAGGGCGAGATCGCCGAGCTCAACCAGCAGTACCGCGACATCGTCGGCCCCACCGACGTCCTCTCGTTCGAGTGCGATGACCCCGAGGCAGCCAACAGCGAGATCATCATCCTCGGCGACATCGTCGTCTCCCCTGAGGTCGCCTACGACCAGACCGAGCTCTACGGCACCACGTTCATCGAGGAGATGCGCATGCTGATCACCCACGGCATGCTCCACCTGCTCGGCTACGACCACATCGAGGACGAGGATGCCGAGGAGATGGAGGCCAGGGAGCGGGAGCTCAAGGAAGCATGGCTGAACCGCGAGTGAGGGAGAAGGGGCCAAAGGGCCTCTTTCGGGCCTTCGGGTTCGCTGGCAGCGGATTCGTTCAAGCCGTTCGCGCCGAGAGGAACATGAAGATTCACCTCGGATTCGCGGTGCTCGCCCTGCTGCTGTGCCTGCTCTTGAGATGCACGCTCGTCGAATGGATCATCGTCATCGTGATGATCGGTGCGGTGTTGGCAGCCGAGCTCTTCAACACGGCGATCGAGAGCGCGGTCGACCTCGCGTGCTCCGAGGAGAGTCCCAAGGCCAAGACCGCCAAGGATGCGGCGGCGGGTGCGGTTCTGGTGCTCGCGGTGGCCGCTCTGGTGGTGGGCCTGGCGATATACATCCACGCGCTTGTGCGCATCTTCGCATAGCGCTGGCCAAACCGAAGCGAAGGAGTCATCTTGGCAAGGCAAAAGAGCAACGACGGCAATGCATCACAGGAGCGCGAGCCCTTCAAGAGCGGGTTCGTCACGCTCGTTGGAAGGCCCAACGCCGGCAAATCCACGCTGCTCAACGCGGTGATGGGGGAGAAAATCGCCATCACCTCCAACACGCCGCAGACGACGCGCCATCGCTTCCGCGCGGTCTACAACGACGAGACGATGCAGATGATCATGGTTGACACGCCGGGCATCCACAAGCCTCATGACCCGCTGGGCGAGGAGCTCAACAAGTCGGCGATCCAGGGAATCCACGACGTCGACGTCATCGCCTTCCTCGTCGATGCGAGCAAGCCGATCGGCAAGGGGGACGCGTTCATCCTCAAGGAGCTCGAGCAGGTGAAGGAGAGGAAGCTGCTCGTTGTCAACAAGGCAGACCTGGTCAGCCAGCACGAGGTCGAGCTGCAGGTGACGCGCGCCGAGAGGCTCGCGAAGTTCGACGGCGTCATCGCGATCTCCGCGCTCAAGGATTTCAATGTCGAGGGCTTCATCAATGCCGTGCGCGAGCTGCTTCCCGAGGGGCCGCGCTGGTTCCCCGAGGATATGGACACCGACCAACCCACCGAGGTCATCGTCGCCGAGTTCATCCGCGAGAAGATCCTGCGCACCACCTACGATGAGGTGCCGCACGCCGTGGGCGTCATGGTCGATGAGATGGAGTACGTCGAGGGCAAGGACCTCGAGCACTTCCTCGGCGCGAACTGCTTCCTGAGCCTCAAGGTGAAGGTGAAGAAGAACTGGCGCAAGGACGCGGCGCAGATCAGGCGCTTCGGCTACGGCGACGGAATCTAGGCACGCGAGCTGGGGGCAAGATGGCGACGTACAAGACGCGGGCGCTCGTAGTCAAGAAGACGAAGCTCAAGGAGGCGGATCTCATACTGACGCTGCTTGCCGAGAACGGCGAGCAGGTGCGCGCCGTCGCGAAGGGCGCGCGCAAGCCGGGAACGACCTTCTCCGCGCGGCTCGAGATCTTCTCCGTCGTCGACGCGATGCTCTACAAGGGCAAGAACCTCGACACGATCACCGAGGTGCGCAGCGTCGACACCAACGAGGCGAGCCGCCGCGACCTCGAGCATCTCTCCTATGGCGCGGTGATCTCGGAGTTCGTCGAGAAGGTGGCGCTGGAGGGGGAGGAGAACCCGGTGCTCTTCCCGCTGACATGCGCTGCGCTGCAGTCTGTCGGGCGCGTCGAGGCCGATGCGCTGCCTTTCGTTATCGCGGGCTATCTGCTCAAGGCGATCTCATACCTGGGATACAGGCCGTCGATTGGCCTATGCACCGTCTGCGGCGCCTCCAAGGAGGGCTACGCGCAGGAGATGGCGGAGTTTGCCGACGAGGTCGACCTGGACGCCGAGGGCGTGTTCTCGATCTCTGCTGGCGGCTGGGTCTGCCCGCTGTGCAGCGGCTTCGGTGAGCTCGAGGCCGACGATATCGTTTCCGAGCCGGTGGTGGCTTGGGTCAAGGCGCTCATCGGGCTGAAGTTCCCGCAGATCGAGGAGATGTTCAGCGCAAGCGAGGATGCGGGTGCGCTGGCAGGCGAGCTCCTCTCGTTTTGCGACAAGTGGATCTACGCGCACCTCGAGACCCACATGCGCTCGCTGGCCTACCTCTCTAGGCTGTAAGGGTTCCAAGAGGCGCTTTCACCGTTCGCGATTCCAATCTCGAGAATCTTCCAAACCTCTTGACAGCAGCAAATCAATTGTGCAAAATTAATTGTACGCAAGTGATTAGTTTCGAATCCGAGAGGTAATCGATCATGGACAAGTACGAAGCCCTGAAGCTCGACAATCAGCTGTGCTTTCCGCT
>JAFWGD010000009.1 GCA_017515355.1 Coriobacteriales bacterium | reverse complement strand
GCCGCCGCCGCCGCTGCGGCTGGTTCGACGCTGTGATCGTCAAGTACGCGGTGCGCGTCAATGGTCTTACCGATATCTGCTCCACCAAGCTCGACGTTCTCGATGGCCTCGAGAAGGTCAAGATCTGCGTCGCCTACGACATCGACGGCAAGCGCGTCGAGAACATGCCCGACACGCTCTCCGCATTCGCCAAGGCCAAGCCGATCTACGAGGAGCTTGACGGCTGGATGGCCGACACCACCGCCTGCAAGACCTACGACGAGCTGCCGGAGAACGCCAAGGCGTACCTCAGGCGCATCGAGGAGCTGGTCGGCGTGCCGATCACGCTCATCTCGACAGGCCCCGATCGCGATCAGACCATCAACAACGGCTGGTAGAAGCAAGCATTCGCCTCAAACGTCCCAGCGAAGCAGCTTCCGCCAATGAAAGAAGCGACCCCGTAAGTTGCGGGGTCGCTTCCATTTCGCGTATCGAAACGCGCAAGCCGAGCTTGCGTTGAAAGCCTGGGCCTAGGCAGCGTCGAGGGCCTTCTTGGCAACCTCGGTGAGGGCGGCGAATGCCGGGGCATCGTTAACTGCCATGTCGGCGAGGACCTTGCGGTCGAGCTCGACGCCAGCGAGCTTCAGGCCATACATGAACTTCGAGTAGGGGAGGCCGTTGATGCGTGCCGCTGCGTTGATGCGGGTGATCCAAAGGCGACGGATGACGCGCTTCTTGTTGCGGCGATCCCTATAGGCATACTGCAGAGAATGCTGGACCTGCTCCTTGGCTGCACGGTAGGTCCTGGATTTCGCGCCGTAATATCCCTTGGCGCGCTTCATTACTGTACGGCGCTTCTTATGCGCGTTGAGTGCTCGCTTTACACGTGGCATCTTTCATCACTCCTGACTGTAACTTATAGGGATTAGCGCATTCCGAGGCTGCGATAGAGGACCTTCTCGTCCGCCTTGGCGACGACGGTCTCCTGACGCATGTTCCTCTTGCGCTTGGGGGACTTCTTCTCAAGGATGTGGCTGTGGTATCCCTTGGCCCTTACGAGCTTGCCAGAACCGGTGACGCGGATGCGCTTTGCGGTTCCCCTGTGAGTCTTCATCTTAGGCATCTTTGCTCTCCTCTTCCTTCTCTGCTGCCTTTGCTTTCTTGGAGCCTGACTTCTTCGAGATCGGGGCAAGCATCATGTGCATGTTGCGGCCCTCGACCTTTGGTTGGTTCTCAATCACCGCGATGTCTGCGAGATCCTCGACCAGACGCTCGAGGATTGCCAATCCGAGATCCGGATGGGCCATCTCCCTGCCGCGGAACATGATCGTCACCTTGACCTTGGCGCCTGAGTTGAGGAAGCGAATGACATGCTTCTTCTTGGTCTCGTAGTCGCCATCGCCGATCTTGGGGCGGAACTTCATCTCCTTGACTTCGAGCTTGGCTTGGTTCTTGCGGGCGTGCTTTGCCTTGACCTCCTGGTCGTACTTGTACTTCCCGTAGTCCATGACGCGGCATACCGGCGGATCTGCGTTGGGAGCGATCTCTACGAGGTCCAGCCCCTGGTCGTATGCGATCCTCTGCGCGTCGGCAACGCTGTAGATTCCCAGCTGGGAGCCATCGACGCCGATGAGGCGGCACTGGTCGCCCGTGATATCTCCGTTGATCCTCGACTCTTTCGCGCTAATGCTAAATCACCTCCGAAGCGGTTTTCCAACTGCCGTTCCCGCGACCAAAAAGAAAAGCCTTCGAGCGGGCATGCTGAAGGCGAAAGACAGAAACGCTCAAGGAGCGGAATCTTTGTTTTCGACCAGACAGCTGCAACATGCGCCGCAAGGTGGGGCCTAGCCCTCTTGGTGCTGCGAAACGGTGCTTTTCGTAGCTAGTGCATTATAGGGTAAGCGCCATCGGGTGTCCAACGCGGCTCGCAGGGGGCTCCGGCAAGCGGTCGCCTGGGCAGCGGGGAGCGTGGAAAAGCGTCGTTTTTCGGGGGATTCGCCAAGGTTTCGGCTCAACGCCGCGACAGGTTTCCCAAGATGGTTCAACTATGGGACAACCTGCGGGTTTATCTGCTAGATGCCGTTCGTTTCTGGCATAATCAAAGTGGAATAATAGTGTGAATTGTATAGGGCATGCGCGATGAAGAAGAACTGGGATATAAAGAGACTCGATGAGGGTCTCGTCACGCTCATCGAGCGCGAGCTCGGCGTTCCCAGGATCCTTGCGCGCTCGCTCGTGGCGCGCGACATCTTCACGCCTGGCGATGCCCGCGCGTTCCTCACGCCCTCCCTTGAGCGCGACTGGAACGATCCGATGCGAATTCCCGGCCTACCCGAGGCGGTCGACGCACTCGAGCGCGCGATTCGCGCAGGCAAGCGCATCCTCGTCTTCGGCGATTTCGACGTCGACGGAATCTCCTCCACCGCGGTCATGGTCATCGCGCTGCGCACTCTCGGATGCTATGCGACCCCATTCATCCCGCTTCGCCAGGATGAGGGCTACGGTCTCTCTCCTGCGGCAATCGAACGGGCGATGTCCCTCGAGCCGAACGCTCCCGAGCTCTTCGTCACCGTCGACTGCGGCATCTCGTCGCGCGACGAGGTCGAGGAGCTGCTCGCGCGCGGCATAGAGGTCGTCATCACCGACCACCACGAGCCCAAGAGCGACATCCCCGTCGTCGTGCCCGTCTGCGACCCGAAGATCGACCCGGATTGCGGCTCGGGGGGCCTTGCGGGAGTTGGCGTCGCACTGAAGATCGTGCAGGTGCTCGGCCAGCGCTTCGGCAAGCCCGACCTTTGGCTCGGCCTGCTCGACTTCGCGGCCATCGGCACGGTTGCCGATCGCATGCCGTTGCGCGGAGAGAATCGCGCGCTGGTTGCAGAGGGCCTCAAGGTGATCCATGAGATGCCGAGGCCAGGCCTGGCCACGGTCATCGCCAACGGCAACGGAGATTGCTCGACGATCGACTCGGTCGGCCTCTCCTTCATCCTCATCCCGCGCCTCAACGCCGCGGGCCGCATGGGCGATGCTACGCTCGCCCTCAACCTTCTCATGTGCGACGACCCCGTCGAGGCGGTCATGCTGGCCGAGGAGATCGAGGTCACCAATGCGAGCCGCCGCGAGGTGGAGAAGCTCGTCTCCGAAGACGCCGATGCGATTCTCGAGGAGACCTACGATGGCGAGCGTGTCATCGTCCTCGCAGGCGAAAGCTGGCACGAGGGGGTCAAGGGCATCGTGGCCTCTCGCCTCGTCAACAAGTTCGGCGTTCCGGTCATCCTCTTCACTATCGACGGCGACATCGCATATGGCTCCGGTCGCTCCGTGGGCAAGATAGACCTCTTCGAGGCGGTCTCTTCGGCGCAGGATCTGCTCGAGAGATTCGGCGGGCACAAGCATGCCGTCGGCATCACGATCAAGGCCGCGCTGATCGACGAGTTCACGCTGCGCCTCGACGAGTACTTCGAGAAGCTTCCCGCGAGCGACTTCGAGATCACCGTCGACATCGACTCCCTGGTCAGCTTCGACGACCTCACGCTCGAGCAGGTTGCCTCGCTCAACGCGCTGCAGCCCTTCGGCCAGGCAAATCCCGAGCCCACCTTCGCGATCAGCAACGCCTTCATCAGCAAGGCTCGCGCGGTCGGGCCCGCAAAGAACCATCTCTCCTTCTCGATCACCGATGGAATCTCCGACGCCACGGCGATCTACTTCCACTGCGACGAGACGGACGATTACATCGAATACGCCGCTCCGGTCGACCTCGTCTTCACCCTTTCGGTCGAGAAGTGGCGCAACAACGAGTCGATCAAGCTCAAGGTCAAGGACGTCGAGCGCTCGACTAGCAGCTTCGATGTCGAGTCCTCCGCCACCTCCGACTACATCGACCTGCTCTTCGACAAGATTCCCGAGCGCCTCACGCACACTACGGGACGGGCGAGTTCGCGCTCCCAGTCCTACAGCGTCGATCTCGACCTGGCGTCCCCCGAGGACCCCGAGTTCGACTACTACGACCTCGACAGCGAGATCGTGGTGGCGCTCGCAGGGCTCGACTTCTCGCTTCGCAGGTCGCAGAAGCTCGCGCTCAAGGAGCTGCGCGAGGGGAAGAACACGCTCGCCGTGATGGCTACCGGGCGGGGCAAGTCGATGATCTTCTACATCTATGCCGCATCGATGGCGTTGCGCGAGCGCAAGAGCTCGATCTTTGTCTACCCGCTACGCGCGATCATCGCCGACCAGGCGTTCAACATCCGGCAGCGATTCGCCCGCCTCGGCCTCAGCGCGCGCGTCCTCACCGGCGAGACCGATCCGGACGAGCGCCGCTTCATCTTCAGCCTCTGGGAGCGCGGCGACATCGACGTGCTGCTCACCACCCCCGAGTTCCTCTACTGGACCACGACAAGATCTCTAGCATGCGCGAGGTCGGCTTCATCGCCATCGACGAGGGACATCATGTGGGCCTCGCCACCGAGAGCGACAGGCCGGTCTACAAGCGCCTGGGCTTCCTGCGCGAGGCCTTTCCACAAGCCCAGTTCCTCGCGGTGACCGCCACCGCAACCAAGGAGATCGCATGCGAGCTGCAGCGCTCGCTCGGAATCGACAGCATCGTCGAAGACCCCTCGATGCGCCCCAACCTGCGCATCGATGACAAGCGCGGCGCGCCAGACCGCGAAACCTATCTCGCGTCGATCGTCGCGAAGGGCGAGAAGTGCATCGTCTACGTCAACTCGCGTCAGACGAGCATCGAGCTTGCGCGCACGCTGCGCCAAAGGATTCCGAGCCTCGCCGCCAACATCGCGTTCTACAACGTAGCGCTCTCCAAGGACGAGCGCAAGCGCATCGAGGAGATGTTCCGTGATGGCGAGATTCTCACGATCGTCGCTACCAGCGCGTTCGGAGAGGGCATCGACGTCGTCGACATCAGGCACATCGTCCTCTTCCACATGCCATTCTCCGAGATCGCCTTCAACCAGATGTCGGGGCGCTGCGGTCGCGACAGCAAGCGCGCGATCGTCCATCTGCTCTACAACCAGGCGGATGTGCGCATCAACCGCAGCATCATCGACATCTCCGCTCCGTCTCGCGAGAAGCTCGAGGTCCTCTACAAGGTCCTTCGCAGCCTCTACAGGGCGACCGGAGCGCCGGTCACGCTCGACGAGATCAAGCGCGCTTGCGAGGAGATGCCAGCCTCGCAGGGGCTCATCGAGCGCACCATCATCGAAGGAATCGAGGTATTCACCGAGCTCGGCCTGATAGATCAGGTCGAGGACTCGAGCGACAGGCGCGTCTCCTTCAAGGAGGACGTGAAAAGGGTGGAGCTGACCTCTAGCGTCCGCTATTGCGAGGGCAACAGCGAGCGTGAGGCGTTCGACGACTTCTGCGACTGGGCGATCGCCGCCCCCGCCGAGGACCTGCTCTCGAAGATCAACCATCCGATACTGCCGGGAGGATTGAAATGAGCGAGATCGTGCCCGAGAGCCCCGCTCTGCTAGAGGAAACCGAAGAGATGCCGCAGGCTGTCGAGCCCGCCGAGGGCGCGCATGCTGCCGACCCGATCGTGGAATACGGCCCGCATCAGGAGCTCGTCAAGGCCAGCTACGACAAGCTGATCGATACGGTCTCGAGCTACATGGATGCCGATGAGATCGACAAGGTCAGGGAAGCCTACGAGTTCGCCAACCGCGTGCACAAGGGCCAGCGGCGCAAGAGCGGCGAGCCCTACGTCAGCCATCCGATCGAGGTGGCGTGCATTCTCGGCGACATCCGCATGGACGTCGAGACGATCACCGCCGCGCTGCTCCACGACACCGTCGAGGACACCGACGTCACCCTCGAGGAGCTCGAGGAGCGCTTCGGGCCGGAGGTCTCCAACCTCGTCGACGGCGTCACCAAGATCACGCGCCTGCAGATCGGCTCTCTCTCCGAGGTGCAGGCGAACACGCTGCGCAAGATGCTCG
>JAFWGD010000095.1 GCA_017515355.1 Coriobacteriales bacterium | reverse complement strand
GGGCGACGAGGCGGTCAGGAAGCAGATCGCGCTCGCAAGGAAAGCGCTTGGGTGAACCCCACCGGCACGTTGCGGTCATTCCAAATCCATGATGCTGGGTTATAGTGAATAGCCTACGGTAATGGATGCGTGGGGGTCGCATGGCTTTCGTCACGTTCGACAACGTTTGCAAGATATACCAGATGGGCGAGGTCCAGGTGGCCGCCCTAGATGGCATGTGCTTCGAGATAGAGCAGGGCGAGCTCGTCGTGGTCGTCGGGCCCTCCGGTTCGGGCAAGACGACCCTGCTCAACCTCCTCGGTGGAATGGATACGTGCTCGGCGGGCCGCATCATGCTTGGCGAGCGCGTGATCAGCGCACTGTCCGAGAAGGAGCTCACCCAGTATCGTCGTCACGACATAGGGTTCGTATTCCAGTTCTACAACCTCGTCCAGAACCTCACGGCTCTCGAGAACGTTGAACTTGCTTCTCAGATCTGCGATGACCCGCTCCCCGCCGATGAGATGCTCGAGCTCGTTGGGCTCGGCGAGCGGATGGACAACTTCCCGGCTCAGCTTTCCGGCGGCGAGCAGCAGCGCGTGGCCATTGCCCGTGCGCTCGCGAAGAATCCGCAGCTTCTCCTTTGCGACGAGCCGACGGGCGCGCTCGACTACCGGACGGGCAAGTCCATCCTCAAGCTGCTGCAGGACACCTGCTACTCCTCGGGTAAGACGGTGGTACTCATCACGCATAACACGGCTTTCACTGCCATCGCCAACCGCGTGATAACCGTCAAGGAGGGCAAGGCGCTCCGCATCGAGACGAACGATCATCTCGCTTCGGCCGAAAGCGTCGAGTGGTAGGAACCCCCCTCATGGCGAGCGCATTCGGAAAAGACCTCAAGCGTTCCATACGCAGGTCGCTCGGGCGCTTCATCGCGATAGCCGTAATCGCGGCGTTGGGCACGGGCTTCTATGCGGGCCTGCGCATGACGAGTCCGGATATGTATTATGCCGCAGACACCTACTACGATGCGGCCAACGCCTGCGACTTGAATGTCGTCAGCACGCTCGGCCTCGACGATGAGAGCGTCGAGGAGCTCAGGGCGATAGAGGGTATCGAGCAAGTCGAGCCAGGACGTCAGGTCGATGTGCTCGCGAACCTCAACGATGTAGAGTATCCGATGCGCGTCCATTCATTCAATGTGGAGGCCGCCCGCGCGAGCGACACGAGCGACGGGCTCCATGCCATCTCCGATGACCTGGGGTATCTGAACCGGCCCTTGCTGGTATCCGGGTCTTGGCCGGAGAAGGACAATCAATGCGTCGTCTGCGCCGATGCCGTGTTGCAGGGCGATGTCAAGGTTGGCGATAAGATCAGGGTCACGAAGGAGGCTATCGACGACGATGCCGATCCGATGCTCACGATACGGGAGTTCGAGATTAGCGGCTTCGTGAGAACCCCTTACTATCCCAGTTCGCCAACCTTGGGCACCACGACGCTTGGCGATGGCGATGTGGCCGATTACATGCTCGTCTTCGAGAATGCGTTCGATACGGACCTGCCCTACACGAATGCGTTCATAACCGTAGAGGGTGCACGCGAACTCATCTCGGGGACGGATGAATACGACGATCTCGTCGGGTCCGTCAGAAAGAGGATCGATGACGAAGGCGCGAAGATCGCGCAGCGGCGCCACGACCGCATCGTGGCCGATGCTCAGGCGGAGCTCGATGACGGGCGCAGGGAATACGAGGATGCGAAGCGGGAGACGCTTCAGAAACTCGACGATGCACAGTCCGAGCTCAACTCGGCGAAGTCGAAGCTCGATTCTGCGCTCGCGGAGGTCGCGAGCGCGCAGTCCACGCTTGATGATTCCGCGGCAAAGCTCAGGGATGCCGAGAAGGAACTCGACAAGGCACGGAAGTCCTACGACCAGGGTCTCGCCAAGTACCAGCAGGGAAAGAAGCAGGCTGAGAGCGAGTTTGCCGCCGCGCAGAGCCAATTTGACGCACAGGCGGCGGAGCTCGCCGAGGCGGAGTCGCATCTTCCCGAGATTGAGATGGGAATCACAAAAGCAGACGAAGCGATAGGCGAAGCTGTCGCAGCAAAGGCTTTGCTCGAGCAACAGCTAGCCGATCTCGATCCCGATGCACCCGGTTATGAGACGCAGAAGGCGTATCTGGAATCGCAGATCCAGATAGCTGACGAGGGCCTGCAGAAAGCCCAGGGTCAGAAGGCCCAGCTAGAAAAGCAGCGCGATCAGATTGTTTCAGGAAGAACTCAGCTCGATCAGGCGCAAGCGACTTTAAATGACCAGAAGGCGGCGGTGCAGAAGGAGCTCGCTGCTTCCAAGGCACAGCTCGATTCCGCCAAGAAGCAGATCGAGGATGGCGCTGCGGAAATCGCCGCTGGATGGAAGGCGTATGAGGAAGGCGTGCAGAAGCTCGCCGATGGAAAGTCGGAATACGAATCGGGGAAGGCCCAATACGATCAAGGGCTCTCAGATTTCCTCGCGGGTAAGGCAGAGGCCGACGAGGAGTTCGCCAAGGCGGAACAAGAACTCGCGGACGCGCAGGAGGAGATTGACAGCATCCGCGACCCGGAGTGGTACACGCTCGACCGGTCGAAAAACCCCGGTGCAGAGAGCTATCGGGCGGACTCGAACCGCATCGATAAGATCGCGCGCGTCTTCCCGTTCATCTTCTTCCTCGTCGCGGCGCTCGTGTCGCTCACTACGATGACGCGCATGGTCGATGAGGAGCGGGTCACGATCGGCACGTACAAGGCGCTCGGCTACAGCGATTCCAAGATCATCTCGAAGTACCTGCTGTACGCGCTGCTGGCATGTGGAATCGGATGTGTCGTGGGCATCGTGTTCCTCACGCAATTCTTGCCGTTCTTCATCATGAACGCGTACGCGATCATGTACCAGATACCCTGTTTCCCGACGCCAATCGATCCTCAGCTCACCGCGATGTCGTGCGGTCTCTCGATCGCCATCATCATGATCGCCACCTGGTGGGCCGCATATTCCACGCTTCGCGAGAGGGCCGCCCAGCTCATGCTGCCGAGGGCGCCCAAGGCGGGAAAACGCATCATCCTCGAGCGCATCGGGCCGCTGTGGAGGCACATGTCGTTCTCGTGGAAAGTCACCGCGCGAAACATCTTCCGTTACAAGAAGCGCTTCTTCATGGCCATCATCGGCATCGCGGGATGCACGGCCCTGCTGCTCACGGGCTTCGGTTTGAACAACTCGATCAACGACATCATCGACAAGCAGTTCGGGCAGGACGTCATCATCCGCTATGCCTACACCGTTCAATCGGATGAGGATGCAGATGAAGCGGATCTCGCGCGCATAGAGCGCCAGGTTTCCGAAGACCCCGATGTCTCGGATGTCATGAGGTTCGACCTCGACAACATGGTCGCAGCCACCGAAGAAGGCGATGAGTATTCGATCGTCATGGTCTGCCCCACGGATCCGCTGAAGCTCGATATGTACTACGGTTTGCGGGAAAGGCTGTCCCAGACTCCATTGGCTCCGGACGATGATGAGGTCGTCGTATCCGAGAAGATCGCCTCGCAGTTGGGCATCGAGGTTGGTGACGACATCCGCATATACGAGCGCGATAACATGGGAAACGCATTGGGCAAACCCCATCTCATGAAGGTTGGCGGCATCTGCGAGAACTACGTTGACAATTACGTGTTCGCCACACCCGCTTCATTCGAGAAGGGGATGGGGGAGAAACCCGAGTTCCGCACGTTCCTCGCCAGAAGCGATGCCACTGGTAGCGCGCTCGACGAGGTATCCGGCCGCTTGCTCGCCCTTGATGATGTGAGCACGGTGTCTTACATGGATGACGCGATCGCATACTACCGGAAGGCTCTCAAGAGCGTGGATGCCGTCGTCATAGTGCTCATCGTGGCGGCGGCAGCGCTCGCGTTCGTGGTCGTGTACAATCTCGCGAACATCAACATCGCCGAGCGACAGCGCGAGATCGCCCCGCTCAAGGTGCTTGGGTTCACGAGAGGGGAGTCCGT
>JAFWGD010000094.1 GCA_017515355.1 Coriobacteriales bacterium | reverse complement strand
GAACTACTACAACGCGATCGGATTCCGCGGCTTCGTGCAGGGGATCAGCTCTAGCGTGATCTCGGGCGGGCAGTACGACCTGCTCATGCGCAAGATGGGCCGCAAGTCGGGTGCCATCGGGTCGCGTGCTACATGGACCTGCTCGAGGAGCTCGACGAGGAGCTCGCGCCCTACGACATCGATACGCTCATCGTGTACAGCGCAGACGACGACTTCAAGGCGGTTGCCGAGAAGGCGCAGGAGCCGCGCGAGGCGGGGGAGAGCGTGATGGTGCAGCGCGAGGTTCCCGAGAAGATCCGTTACAGGCGATTGGTCGATTTCGACGAGATCGCAAATTAGGAAATAGCAACTGGCAAAGGGTTGATCATGCAAGATAGCAATGGCAAGAGGGCACTGAACATAGCGCTTCCCAAGGGCAGGCTCGGCGAGAGCGTCTACGGCCTGTTCGAGCAGTCCGGCTATGCCAGCTCGCAGATGGGAGATGGCACGCGCCGTCTGATCTTCGAGAGCGACAACGGCGAGGTCCGCTACTTCTGGGTCAAGCCCTCCGACGTATGGGCATACGTCGAGCGCGGTGTGGCCGACATCGGAATCGCGGGCACGGATATCCTTTTGGAGTACGAGCCCGACGTCTACGAGCTGCTCGACCTCGGCGTTGGCAGATGCCGCATGGCCGTGGCGGCGCTCAAGGGCTTCCGCGCCAATCCGCAGCGCACGCTCAGGGTTGCGACGAAGTTCGCCAACATCGCGCGCAAGTACTACGCCGAGCAGGGCCGCGACATCGACATCATCCCGCTTCACGGCTCGATAGAGCTGGCGCCGATCGTCGGTCTGTCCGACGTCATAGTCGACATCGTCGAGACCGGGACGACCCTTCGCGAGAACAATCTCGAGGTGATCGCCGAAATCGTGCCGCTGAGCGCGAGGCTGATCGCCAACAAGGCCAACTACGCGTTCGAGAGCGCGCGCATCGACGGCATCGTCGATCAGATCGCGGGCTTGCTTTTGGCGCGGGAACAGGGGTAGCAGATGATTCGGATCCTATCCTATAGCGACATCTCCGACGCGGAGGTCTTCGCACGCATCATTCCGCAGTCCACCGTCGCGGGCGCAGTCAGCGACATCATCGCGGCGGTGCGCGAGCGCGGCGATGAGGCGCTATTCGAGTTCACCGAGCGCTTCGACGGTGTGAAGCTCGAGGCGCTGCAGGTCACGCAGGCCGAGATCGACGAGGCGCTGGAGCTCGTCGAACCCGAGTTCATCGAGGTGTTGGAGCTTGCTGCAGCCAACATCCGCGAGTTCCACGGCAAGCAGGTGCGCGAGGGCTTCACCATCGACAAGGGCAACATCGTCCTCGGCCAGCGCGTCATTCCGCTCGACTCCGCTGGCCTCTATGTGCCCGGTGGCACGGCTGCCTATCCCTCGACGGTCCTCATGGATTCCATTCCCGCCAAGATCGCGGGCGTCGGGCGCGTCGTGATGGTGACCCCTCCCAACAAGGAGGGAAAGGTCACTCCGGCAATCCTCGCTGCCGCCAAGGTCGCGGGCATCGACTGCATCTACAAGGTCGGCGGAGCGCATGCCATCGCGGCGCTTGCTTACGGAACGGAGACGATCGCTCCGGTCGATAAGATCGTCGGCCCTGGCAACGCATTCGTCTCAGAGGCGAAGAAGCAGGTGTTCGGGCAAGTTGCGATCGACATGATCGCAGGCCCGAGCGAGATCCTCGTCGTAGCCGATGGCACCGCCAACCCGCGCTTTGTAGCGGCGGATCTGCTCTCGCAAGCCGAGCACGACAAGCTTGCCAGCGCCGTTCTCGTCACCGACAGCATGGAGCTGGCGGAGACGGTCCAAGCGCAGATCGAGGAGCAGCTCCCAGCGCTTGCGCGCGAGGAGATCGCCCGTACATCGATCGACAACGAGGGGAAGATCATCGTCGCGTCGAGCATCGACGTTGCCATCGAGATCGCCAATCGCATCGCGCCAGAGCACCTCGAGCTCTGCGTCGACAATCCATTCGACTATCTCGACAAGGTCAGACACGCTGGCTCCGTCTTCCTCGGCAAGAACTGCCCTGAGGCGCTCGGCGACTACCTCGCGGGCACCAACCATGCGCTCCCGACGAGCGGCACGGCGAGGTTCTCCAGCCCGCTTTCCGTCGATGACTTCGTCAAGAGGTCGCAGTTCACCTACTACAGCGCCGACGCGCTCTCGAAGGTTGCGGACAGCATCGCGCTCTTCGCGGGCAAGGAGGGGCTGACCGCGCATGCCAAGAGCGCAACGATACGCTTCGAAGGGGATGGGGAGTAGGCGATGAGCAGGTTCTTCTCCAAGAGGTTCGATGCGCTCGAACCCTATGTGCCGGGCGAGCAGCCCCAGGAAGGCGGCTTCGTCAAGCTCAACACCAACGAGTCGCCCTTCCCGCCGTCGCAGGCGGCTGTGGAGTGTGCCGCCGAGGCAGCCAAGGGCCTGCAGCTCTATCCCGACCCGGAGTGCAGGAGGCTCGCTTCCAAGATCGCTGAGATGGTCGGGCTGGAGGCAGCCAACGTCTTCGTGGCCAACGGCTCGGACGAGGCGCTCAACTTCGCATTCGGCTCCTTCTGCGACGAGCTTCGCGCGGCGGTCTATCCCGACATAACCTACGGGTTCTATCCGGTCTTCGCCGCCTACAACCGCGTGGCCTCGCGCACGATAGCGCTGCGCGACGACATGACGATCGACGCAGATGCATTCTGCGGTCTCGATCCGCAAACCACCGGCGCGATAGTCATAGCGAACCCGAACGCTCCCACAGGGCTAGCGCTCGGATTGGATGACATCGAGCGCATCGTTGCGAGCAATCCCGACATAGTCGTGATCGTAGACGAGGCCTACGTCGACTTCGGAGCCACCAGCGCAACCTCGCTCATCGGACGCTATGAGAACCTGCTGGTGACGCAGACGTTCTCGAAGTCGCGTGCAATGGCTGGCGCTCGCCTGGGGTTCGCAATCGGCCCAGAGGAGCTCATCGCCGACCTCAACACGCTTAAGTATTCGACGAATCCCTACAACGTGGATTCGATGACGCTCGCAGCGGGGCTCGGCGCGCTTGAGGACGAGGAGTATACGCGCCAATGCTGTGCCAGCATCATCGAGACGCGCACGTATCTGATGGAACAGCTCGCAGCGCTCGGATTCGAGATGACGGACTCTCTCGCCAACTTCGTATTCGCGAAGCACCCGGGCATCGGCGGCACAGAGCTCTACGAGCAGCTCAAGGCGCGCAAGGTGCTCGTCAGGCATTTCAGCGCACCACGCATCGAGGAATTCAACCGCATAACCGTGGGCACGCGCGCGCAAGCCGACGCGCTGCTCGATGCAATCCGAGACATATTGAAGCAAGGCTAG
>JAFWGD010000093.1 GCA_017515355.1 Coriobacteriales bacterium | reverse complement strand
CGATCCATCTGCTTTAGCAGCCCGTTATCGAAGCTCTGAACGCCTACGCTGAGGCGCTGCACACGACCAACGAGGTCCTTGAGAACCTCGGGAACAAGATGATTGGGATTGGTTTCGCTCGAAACGTCCTGCACGCCAAAGAGCTGTTCGGCGAGGTCGAGAGAGGAGATGAGCTCGTCCATCAAGATAGTTGGAGTTCCGCCACCAACGTATACCGTTTCGAACGTGAATCCCCTATCCGAGAGCATTCGCATTTCCTCGCGCATGCTCGAGAAGTATCTTCTCGCAACATCCTCGGCGTATGGGAATCGGTTGAATGAGCAATAGGGGCAGAGTCGCTCGCAGAAAGGAACGTGCATGTAAAGCATGTAGCGCTGGCCAGGCATCGGCATGGGATAGTCGGAACCGTCGCTGGGCGCAAACCTCAGCGTAGTCTTGTTCATGGTTCTGACAACCTTGGAGAGCAGTCGTTCCTCTAGCATGCGAGCCCCTCCGAGAGCTTTCCTGACTCTTCGATTATACAACGGCGAGGTGACGCCCACGATGCAGCTGAGGGTCGAGTGATATACTCGAATGCGTTTTGTACTGCGAACGATTGGATGCAAGATGGAAAGCAAGATCCTGAACCTTGACAGCGAAGTCGCGAAAGAAGCCCTCTCCAAGATCGAGGTCATCTACACCGACCTCGACGGAACCCTGTTCGCCCCTGGCGGCAGGTTACTGGTCGACTATAGCGGCAAGCCTTCGTTCGCAACGGCTAAAGCGATCGTCAAGCTTCAGGAGGTGGGCATAAAGATCGTAATAATCACCGGTAGGAGCAGGAATCAAGGCAATGAGATAATGAAGATCCTCAACGCCGACTGCTTTATCGGGGAGATGGGCACAACCAAGCAGGAGAATCAGAATCGTCCGCATGAAATCGTATACGACACAGGCGATTACGAGTGGGATAGCGCCCGTTACGCAACGCCTCACGATGCAATCGAGGCTAGCGGTGCCATCGAAGCGCTTCTCGAACGGTATCCAGGTAAGATCGAGCCGAATCTTCCTTGGAGCCTCGGCCGCGACGTCACCGTCTCCTTGCGCGGATGCATCGATATGGATGATGCTCGCGCATTTCTCAAAGAGCGCGGATTTGCGCTCGATATCCTCGATAATGGCGCAATGACCAACGTCAAGCACAACCTTGTCGATTGCGAAACCGTCAATGGATTCCATATCGTTCCAGCCAATACCTCCAAGGCGCTCGGGATTTCGCGCGATATGACTCAACACGGCTACTCCCCTAATGAGGTCGTTGCGATAGGAGACGGATTCTCCGACGTGATGATGGGCGACTTTACCGGGAGTTTCGTGCTGATGGCCAACGGTGCAGATAGGCAACGCAACATCGATCGCGCTGAGCTGCTGCCCTGCAATGTCTTCAAGACATCGGGCAGGTGCTGCGATGGTTGGGTCGAATTCGCGAACGCGATTCTCGATGCCAAGAATGCCTGATCGTCTCTTCGGATGATGCAGCTAATAGCTATTTAAAAAAGGCCCCATGAAGGGGCCTTTAATTATTGGAGCGGGCAACGGGACTCGAACCCGCGAATGGTAGCTTGGGAAGCTACTGCCTTACCACTTGGCTATGCCCGCCTGTTGGAACACATTGATTCTAGCATATGAGCCAAATCGCCAGGAGTTGCATTTCGGTTGCGGCATTGAGGCTGATGCATCAGAACCAGATGTTCTCCAGGATAGTCTTGACATCATCGACAAGCTGGTATTCGCAGATGAACAGAACCTCATCACCTGGGAAGATGAAGGTATCGCCGCTGATGATCTCCAAATGCTCTCCTCGCTTGATCGCAATAAGAAGGCTTCCCTTGGGCAGCTTGATATCCTTGACACGGCGCGCCATCGATGGATCTTCTGTGGTGAGCGGAATGCGCATGCTCAGCATGTCGACGTTGTTGCTTCTAAACGTAGTGATGGTCTGGATTGTGCCAGCCATCGCCTCCTCCTCGATGAGCCTAGCGATTACAGTCGTCGAGGAGACGGATTCTATGCCTACCCTGCGGAAGATGCGCTCATTCTTCGGGTTGTTTACCCTGGCGATGCAGCGCGGAACGTCATTGACCATCTTAGCGATCTCGCAAGCGACAAGGTTGTCGTCGTCTTTGCCCGTTACGGAGGCGAATATGTCTGCGTGGTCTGCGCCGGCATCCATCTGGATGGCAGAGTCGCAGCCATCGCCGTGGATTATCAGCAGCGATGAGGGCAGCTCCTTGGTCAGCCTGACCACCTCGGCAGAGTCCATCTCGATGATCGCGACGCTGTGACCGCTATTGATCAGCTTCGCAGCTAGGAAGCTTCCGACCTTTCCGCCGCCATTGATG
>JAFWGD010000092.1 GCA_017515355.1 Coriobacteriales bacterium | reverse complement strand
GGACCGCATTCGAGCAGCTCGTCGCTGCATCGAGATGCTGCACCCGCTCTTCGCAAGAGGGCATTGCATCTGCTAACGAGCTCCATCATCCCGAAGGGCTTTGCAAGGTAATCGTCCGCGCCTGCATCGAGCCCGCGCACCGTGTCATACTCCGTGCCCTTGGCGGTGAGCATCATCACGGGAACGTGCGAGATGGCGCGATCGTTGCGAATCAGATCGAGCAGCTCGAGGCCATCGATTCCCGGCAGCATGATATCGAGCAAGATGAGATCCGGAGCCTCTTCGGCGCAGGCGATCAGAAATGACTCGCCGCTCGAGAAGCCCTTGGCATCAAGGCCTGCCTTTCTGAGCGCATAGAGGGTTAGCTCCCTGATGTTCGTATCATCTTCAACGTAGTAGATCATGATCTAATCCTAACTCTAGTTCTGCATTTCTTTCAGAACCCGAGCTAAAGAATCACGAGGAAAAGGCGAGTGAACAGGTACGCCAAGAGACCGCAGCCAGGAAACGTGAGCACCCAGGTGAGCACCATGGTTCCAGCCAGATTCCACCGCACCGCGCGAATGCGTCGCTCCGTTCCCACGCCCATGATGGCCGTTGTGTTTGTGTGCGTCGTCGAGACTGGCATGCCCGTGAACGTCGCCAGCGCGATGCACAGGCAGCCTGAAAGGCAAGCGGAGAAGCCCTGATACGGCTCGAGCTTGACCATGTTCATTCCCACGGACTTGATGATCTTGCGCCCTCCCAGCGCCGTCCCGAGCGAGATGACGAGGCTGACGAGTATCACGAGCCATAAGGGAAATCTCCCCAGATCGGGCGTTCCGTAGACACCTAGCATGATCGCAAGCATGCACAGGCTCAGGAACTTCTGTCCATCTTGGGCACCGTGGAGAACTGCGACACCGGCTCCCACGGCTATCTGGGCCCTCCTGAAGAATCTGTCGGCCTTGCGACGCTCGAGCCCAGAGCAAGTCAGCCGGATGATGCGCGCGAACAGCCAGCCCGCACCGAACCCCAAACCCGTGCTCACAACGAGACCGTAGATAACCTTGACCCACTGCTCGGGATTGACGCCGGCAAAGCTTCCCTGCAGTGCGATCGCTGCTCCGGTGATGCCCGCTACGTGGGAATGGCTCTGACTCGTTGGGATGCCGAATGCCCAAGCCGCAACGCCCCAAACGATGATCGCGACCATAGCGGCAGCGAGCGCAACAAGGGCAGCATGGTTGTCGCCTCCGAAGTCGACCATGGTGAAGATGGTGTCGGCAACGGCAGTGCTCACTACCGTTATGAGGGTAAGGCCCACGAAGTTGCAGATCGCCGCCATCACGATGGCCGGCGTGGGCTTCATGGATCGAGTTCCCACAACGGTTGCGATGGCGTTCGTCGCATCTGTGGCTCCGTTGACAGCCGTCGCCCCAAGAGCAAGCGCGATGATGATGAGAAGGACCGGCTCTGCCATAACCGCGGATGCCACTGCTCCCAAGGATGCAACCATATAGCCCTCGTGCCCTTTCTCGGCTTCGTTTTCGAATCAGCCGTTTGCCTTTCGAGGGCTGATGTTAGGAAACGCGCGCAAAGGGACTGCAAGGCGTTTGCAAGGATTGTGCAAAGTCAGGGCGAGCGGGGTGCGGCGCAATGGCCGACGGCCAACCTGCGACCGACAGATTGCAAAACGCGAGTTTTACGCAGTATTTAAGATATGGCGCCGAGGCAGGCTATGCGCTTGCGGAGGCTAGTCCCTCTGCCAAAGGCCGCTCTTGCCGCCATCCTTCTTCAGCAGGCGCACATCCATGATCTCCATGCCACGATCGACCGCCTTGCACATGTCGTAGATAGTCAGGCAGGCGACGCTGGCGGCGGTGAGCGCCTCCATCTCGATCCCGGTCTTGCCAGTGACTCCGCAGGTCGTGACCACATGGATGCCGACGCGCCCGTCCTCGCGCTGACCAGCCTGGACCGGCGTGCACGAAACCTTGGCCTTCGTGATGTTGAGCGGATGGCACATCGGGATGATGTCGCTCGTCTTCTTGGCCGCCATCACTCCGGCAACGCGTGCGCAGGCGAGAACATCGCCCTTGGCCGCCTCGCCGCTGGTGATGAGATCGAGCGTCTCCTGATGCATGCTGATGAAGCCCTCGGCAATCGCTATGCGCTGGGTGTCGGCCTTCTCGGATACGTCGACCATGCGGACGTCGCCTTGCTCGTCGATATGAGTGAGGTGCTGGTTATCTGCCATTTCATGCTCCTTGGTCAAGCTGCTTGGCTGCAATTGTTAGCTCGAGGGCTCTCGTTGCGCTAGCCGCCTATCTGCGACATCTTCCTCGCGGTGCCCACCCTGCTGTGATGCTCGTCGGGTTTGAGTTGCAGCGCCCGGAGGAAGACCTCGCGGATGTCCTCATCGGTGCCTTCGCGCACGGCGGTGCGCAGGTCGAGCTCCTCGTCGCTGAAGAGGCACGGGCGGATCTTGCCGTCGGCGGTCATGCGCAAGCGGTTGCACTCGCTGCAGAAGTGGTTCGAGATTGGGGAGATGAATCCAACGGTGCCCTGCGCTCCCGGGAACTCGTAGTAGCGCGCCGGTCCCCAACCCGTCGGGCGGTGCTTGCCAGCAGGAACGAGTTCGGGAAGGCCGAGCTCTCTGGCTCGTGCGTTGATCGTCTCCATGATCTCCTCGCAGGGGACCACATCCTGCTCTCCCCAACCGCTGCCATCGTAGCCGGAGCTCTCTCCCACCGGCATGTACTCGATGAAGCGCATGTGCAACGGCCTGTCGACGGACATGCGCGCGAACTCGAAGACGTCTTGGTCGAGGCTGCGGATGACGACCGAGTTCACCTTGACCGGCTTGAACCCGACGCGCAGCGCGGCGTCGATGCCAGCATGGACGTCATCGACGTTCCCCCAGCGCGTGATGTAGTGGTATTGCTCCTCATCGAGCGTGTCGAGCGAGATGTTGACCCGCGAGAGGCCCGCCGCCTTGAGGTCGTCGGCCATCTCGGGCAAGAGGATGCCATTGGTGGTAAGCGCAATCGATTCGATCTCGGGAATCGCCTTTATGTCGCGCACAAGATCGACCACGCCGTGACGCACGAGGGGCTCCCCGCCAGTGAGGCGCACGCGCGTGATGCCCGTTTGCGCCGCTACACGCACGATTCGGGCTATTTCCTCGATACGCAGGATGTCCTCGTGCTTGAGCGCGCTCACGCCATCCTCGGGCATGCAGTAGATGCACCGGAGATTGCAGCGGTCAGTCAGCGAAATGCGCAGGTAATCGATTACCCTTCCATGCGAATCGATCAAGCAAAGCCCCCATTCATTATTCGTGAACGACTATTATATACCATCTTGGAGAAAGCGCTGCCGCTGCACTACCTCGTGACCATGTACATCGCGCTGGACGGAATCTCGATGAGGAACTCGTCGCCCACTTCGGGCAACTCGTCCGCAGGCACGGCGAGCTTGTCGACCTTCCATTGGATATGGAGCTTGAGGAATTTCATCGACTCCTCTTCCTCGGCGATGTCCTTCTCCATCTGATCGCTCATGCGCGGGTCGAGGAACGAGAGCATGACCGAACGTTCGAAACGGGAGTCGCTGACGCGATCGGCACGCACGCGGAAGACGTTCGGGCCTGGCTCGGTGGCGCGGCGTAGGAAGAATGCTCGGACGCCGAACCACTTGACATCGCGCGGAACGGGCTTGTCGCTGTAAAGACCGATGCCCCAGTCAGGCAGGTAGAGCTCGCTGTCGGAGACGTACTCGGCGGCGGTGGTGTTCTTGCAGCCGGAGAGCTTGACCGCGGCGAGGCTCTGCGGGTTGTATACGATATCCTCCTTGGAGCCGAGCTCGCTGATCGAACCCGCATCGACCACTGCGATGCGGTCGCAGAACCTGAACGCCTCGTCGATGTCATGGCTGACGTAGAGGATCGTCCCTTCGAACTCCTTGAAGAGTCCGATGAGGTTCTGCTCCAGAGCGCTCTTGAGGTGCGCGTCGAGCGCGGAGAAGGGCTCGTCGAGCATGAGGATCGCAGGCTGAGCTGCGAGCATCCTCGCGAGCGCAACGCGCTGCTGCTGGCCACCGGAAAGCTGGCTGGGATAGCGACCGCCCAGGCCGATGAGGCCAAAGCGATGAAGCTGCTCATCCACTATCGCGTTACGCTGCGATTGGGCGACTTCCTTCGAGATGCCGGCGAGCACGTTCTGCTCGACCGTCATATTCGGGAAGAGCATGTAATTCTGGAAGAGCAGCGCCGTCTTGCGCTCCTGCGGGGTGAGGTCGACGCGCGCCTTCTTGCCCTTTGCCTTATCGAAGAAGGTCTGCCCGTTGACGACGATCTTGCCCTCGTCGGGGTGCTCAATGCCCGCGATGCAGCGCAGCGTCAGCGACTTGCCGCATCCGGAGGCGCCAAGGAAGCCGACCGTCTCGTTGCCCGCTTCGAAGGCCACGTCGAGCTTGAACGAGCCCCAGTCCTTCTTGACCGCTACCTCAAGCATCGTCCACCTCCACCTGACGGTACTTGGTCGTCCTGCGCCCCCAGAGATTGATGAAGAGAATCACCAGGAAGCTGACGATCAGGATGATTATCGTCCAGAAGATCGCGATGTCGGTGTTGCCATTCATCCATTCGAAGTAGATCGCGATCGGGATGGTTCGCGTGATGCCGAGATAGTTGCCCGCCAAGAAGAGCGTGGCGCCGAACTCGCCGAGAGCACGTGCGAACGCGAGCACGGTGCCAGCTGCGATCGAGCTCCACGCCAGCGGGAGCATGAGCTTGAAGAATATGCGGCTCTCGCTCCAGCCAAGCGTGCGCGCCGCATCGAGCATGTTCGGGTCGAGCGCCTCGAAAGCACCGCGGGCGCTGCGATACATCAGCGGGAATGCGACGACCGTTGCCGCGATGACCGTTGCCGGCCAGCTGAAGATCAGCGGGAATCCAATGTCGATGAACCAACGGCCAAGCCCGGTGTTGTTGCCTAGCGCGAGCAAAAGCAAAAAGCCGCAAACAGTTGGCGGAAGGACCATCGGGATGGTGAAGATCGCATCGAAGATGTCGCGCTTGCGCGGCGAGATGCGCAGACAGAAGTAGCCAGCCAAAAGGCCAAGGATGAAGACGAAGACGATCGCTGTGAGGGTCGTCTTGAGCGTCACCCACAGCGGTGACCAGTCTAGGTTGGAGAGGAACGAATTGAAGCGCTCGAAGAGGCCTGGTTGGGCGAGGATCGCAGTGTCCTCCGCTTTGACCAGCGAGGCGAAGAGCGCATGCGTGGGCTTGGAGGAACCCGTGATGTCGGATCCATCGGTGCCGATCACGCAGTTGTAGCGCTTGCCGTCGATGCTCTCAGCGAAGGTGTAGCGCACACCATCGATGTCGATCGAACTGTCTGTGGTAAAGTACCACGGGGCGCTGGTCGATATCTTGAGCCCGCCGCTGGCGTTCGCCTCATCGAGCGCCACGACGTAGGACTTGAGCTGCTCCTGGTCCGCCTCCGAGGAAACCTCGTAGCCAGCGGATTGCGCAGCCTCCGCATCGATGTAGACGACGGTAGCGCCTCTGGTTGCAATCACCATCAGATCGCTGGTCTTCTCGCCAATCAGATAGACGTAGCCGTGATATGCTCCTCCGATCTTGGCATTGCTGCCCGCAGAGGCGCGTTCGAAGTCGTTGATGCCAAACGCACAGCCGCCGATGACGGCGGAGAGGTTGTCAGCCGAAATCGTCATCTCGCCTTCAGCCGGCTGCATCTCCTCAGCCCAAGCGCACGGCGCAAGCAGCGTGCTTGCGACGAGCACCAGAGCCGCGAATATGCATATGAGGCGCTTGCGCATCGGAAACCTTTCGGCGGGCATTATGCCTTCACAACAATAGACTTGAAGAAGTATAGACCACTTTGCGGCGGCATCAAAGCTGCGGAAGCAGCGAATGCCCTGCAAAAGCGGGAAAACTGCGGCCCGATCGGATTTCCAATCGGGCCGCATAACTCAGCAACGCCATATCTCTATGGCGGAGAGATCACGCTCTTGCGCTTACTCGCCAGCGAGCTCGAATCCCCACTTCTGCCAGATCTCCTGAGCGCCCTCGTCGGTCAGGCACCAGTCGATGAAGGCCTGTGCAGCCTGGGAGTTGGCGGAGTTGGCGATGACGGCAGCAGGATAGACGATGTCCTTGTGGGTATCGGCTGCAACGGTGCCGACGACCTTGACGCCGCCGAAGCGATAGACATCGGAGGTGTAGACGAACGCAATGTCGACATCGCCAGACTCAGCATGCTTGCAGACGTTGCCGACGCTGGTGTCGGTGACCACCTTGCCATCGATCGGGGTCCCGGCATAGGCGTCGGTTCCATTGGCCTTGCCAGCGCTCTCGGAGCCGGTCTTGCCATCGGGATCGACAAAGCAGCCGACGGTGGAAAGGGACTGGTTGGCATAGTTGCCGGCGGGCACGGAGTCATCGCCGACGGCGATCGTGTACTTGCCCGACGCGATGTCATCGAGGGTCACCTCGGTGATGGCTTCGTTGCTGGCAGCGGTGACCATAACGAGATCGTTCTTGAACATCGTGGTGCGGCTCTCGGGATCGACATAGCCAGCGGCCTCGGCATCATCCATCTTGCCTGCGGATGCGCTGATCAGCAGGTCGGCCTGACCGCCAGCCTCGAGCATCGAGTTGAGCTCGCCGGAGCTCTTGTACTGGGTGTCCGCGAAGGTGACGTTGGGATGCTGCTGGTTGAAGAGTGTCTGGGCCTCCTCCATCGCCTTCGAGAGCGAGTTCGCCGCGTAGATCTGGAGCGTTACGTCCTCGGTCGGGACCTCGGTTGCCTTCTTGCCCGAGCATCCGCCGAGAAGCGCCACGCAAGCCAGCGAAAGAGCTACGACGAGCGACAGCACGACTGCGAAAATCTTCTTCATCAATTGCCTCCTAGTTTGGTACTGTCTTGCGCCCTTTGACTCGGTTCGGGCGCGCTGCTGATTTAATTATTCTCTAATTAAAATAATTTTAAGTCAAGTATATTCGCGAGACAGAATAGCAAGCGGAGGCGCTGCGAACACGCGCAGCGCCTCCGTTGATCGCTTCCAATGCGACTGGCCGTGAAGCCGGCCGCTATGCGTAGTTCTCGTGCTCGACGACGAGATTCTCCTTGATGTTCCCTACGAGTCTTTGCAGCGCATCGATCGCATTCGGCCTGATATCAGCTCCGATCAGGACGTACATCAGCGAGTCGCCCACCTTCAGCGTGCCCTCGTTGAGCCATACGCGCACGTAATGGACGCCAGGCCAGGTCTTGGCCTCTGCAATCGCCTTCTCCAGCCCTTCGGCGTCGTAGGAGAAGTCGACGGATGCCACCTCGCCGAGCGCCTCGCCAGCCGCGCGCTCCTCTTCGGTTTGCGCGCGCACCTGCTTTTTCGGCGTGATCCTCACCACGCCGTTATGGGTTAGGTACATGCCGATCTCGGCCGCCTCGGGCGAGGCCTTGGCCTCTGCCAGCCATTGATCGATCGAAGGCATTTGGCTCATCTTGCGCTCCCTTCATCTCTAGAACGAGCCACCATAGACCGGGAAGAAGCTGTGCTCTCCGTAGTCCTTGATGTGCTCGATGTTCCTAAGCGCCTCCATGTCCTCGTCGGAGATGACGAAGTCGACGTTGGCATTGTCGCGCATGTGATCTGGATTGGCGGTCTTCGGCAGCGAGACCGTACCTAGTTGCAGCGTGTAGCGCACGCAGAGCGCAGCCACGGAGACGCCGTACTTGGCCGCCATGGCCTTGATCGCCTCGTTCTTGAACGCCTCGCCGTGAGCGATGGGCGAATACGCCTCGACCACGATGTCGTTGGCCTGGCAATACTCGATGAGCTCGAAGGGAGTGTTGGAGATGTGCGCGAGAATCTGGTTGACCATCGGCTTGATCTCGCAATTCTCGATGATGTTGTCGAGGTCGCCCTCGAGGAAGTTCGACACTCCGATCGCACGCAGCTTGCCGGCCTTGTATGCGTCCTCGAGCGCGCGCCATGCCTCGATGTTGCCCTCGTAGAACCTGTCCTCCGATTTGTTGACCTCGCGCCAAGGCTGAGGGCTGTGGATGATCATGAGGATGACAGGCATAAAAAAGGGCCATGCGAATGTTCTTGATTTGAGTCAGGTGGATGAATCAGTGGCCAGTGTACTCGTAAGCCATATCTTGAGGAATTCCCTTCAAAGATCTAAGGAAGCTGCCCATAATGGAAACAAAAAGGAATTAATGGACAATTCAGTATTCTTCATTCTTGAGGAAGCTCACATTCTCGCTCCAAACAGACGAGATAGCGATTCCAAACGTTGGATTCAAAGGGTTGCAAGAGAAGGCCGTAAATTCGGATTGGGTTTGTGTCTGGTAAGCCAGTCACCGAAAACCGTTGACCATGACGCTTTGTCACAGATGAACAACATGATCATCCTAAGGCTTGTCGAACCTGAAGACCAAAGGCACGTGCAATCAGCCAGTGAAAGCCTTTCACAGGACCTGATTAATCAGTTGCCTTCATTGAACGTAGGGGAAGCCATTGTATTGGGTTTGATGACAAAGGTACCTACTTTAGTGAAAATAGACAAGTTCAAAGGTCGTCGTCATGGTGATGACATGGACATTGTTTCACATTTCATCAACTCACAAAAGGATGATGAGGCTGAAATTAAGGAACAGGAAGATGAACTTCTAGACATGGGATATGATTATTAATCCCATAATTTTTTTTCTTAACTTTTTTTAAATAATTTTTAGATTGTTAAATCAATATTTATTAGGTTTCAAATGCTCTCTTGGCAAACCATTATATATAAAATAGAATATACCATTACACATTAAATGCTTAGTTAAGTGTTTAAATTGGTTATATACGAAAAATTTAGAAGGTAATATAATGAAATTTGCACATTTAGCAGATACTCATTTAGGTTATCGCCAATATGGATTATTTGAGCGAGAAAAAGACTTT
>JAFWGD010000091.1 GCA_017515355.1 Coriobacteriales bacterium | reverse complement strand
GGATCTTCCGTCTGCAGCCCGGGCACTTCATGGTGTACGAGGGCGGCGAGCTGCGCATCGTGCGCTATTTCGACCCGATGCCCGACCCGCAGGAAGGGCGCAGCTTCGAGGATACGGTCGCGCTCATCAAGGAGACGATGCACGAATCGGTGCAGACGCACATGATCGCTGACGTCGAGGTGGCCTCGCTGCTCTCGAGCGGCATCGATTCGAGTTACATCACTGCGCTCTACCCCGATGACAAGACCTACACGGTTGGCTTCGAGACGGAGGACAACAAGTACAACGAGATCTCATACGCAACCGAAACCGCCGCGCTGCTCGGCAAGCAGAACAAGCATCGCGTGATCTCGCCCGCCGACTACTGGAGCTCGATTCCGCTGATCATGTACTACATGGACGAGCCCCTCGCCGATCCTTCGGCCGTCGCGCTGTTCTTCCTCGACAAGATGGTCGCCGAAGACGTGAAGGTCGTGCTCTCGGGCGAGGGCGCCGACGAGTTCTTCGGTGGATACAACATCTATCATGAGCCGATGTCGCTCGCGAAGTACCAGAAGGCCCCGCGCTTCATCCGCAAGGCGCTCGCCGGCATAGCGCGGGCAATCCCAGGGCATCACAAGGGGCAGGGCTTTCTCGAGCGCGGCTCCAAGGAGCTGCGCGAACGCTTCATCGGCAACGCGAACATCTTCTCGGTCGAAGAGCGCAATCGCATATTGCGCAAACCCACCGCAAGCAAGGCTCCGCAGGACCTCACGCGGCCATTCTACGAGCGCGTAGCTCATCTGGACGACGTCGCTCAGATGCAATACATCGACGATAGCTTCTGGCTGCCTGGCGACATCCTCCTGAAGGCTGATAAGATGTCGATGGCGCACTCGCTCGAAAGCCGCGTGCCATTCCTCGATATGGAGGTCTTCGCACTTGCGCGCACGCTTCCTGTCGAGCACAGGCTGCATGGGACGACCACCAAGTACGCGCTGCGCACCGCTGCGTATGAGGTGCTGCCCCAGCAGGTTGCGAACAAGAAGAAGCTCGGCTTTCCCGTGCCGATGCGCGTCTGGCTCAAGCAGGACGGCTATTGCCAGATGGTGCGCGAAGCCTTCGAGAGCGAGGATGCCAAGCGGTTCTTCGTTTCCAGCGAGCTGCTCGGGCTCATCGAAGACCACCGCGCGGGCAAGGCGGACAACAGCCGCAAGATCTGGACCGTGTACGTCTTCCTGATCTGGTACTCGGTCTTCTTCGGCGAGGCGCTGAAGCCAGAGGACATTCCAGAGCCCGTCAAGCTCTCGGATCGCAAGAAGGACGCCTAGAGGAGGCACGATGATCGATAGGGTTGCCTTGGAGGAGCGCGAGGAGCGCGAGTTGAGCGAATTCGCGGCGAAGTCCGCGAAAAGCAGGGGCCGCAGGGTCTCGCAGGAGAAGGATCCTCTGCGCACGGAGTTCCAGCGGGATCGCGACCGCATCCTCCACTGCAAGGCGTTTCGCCGTCTCTCCCACAAGACGCAGGTCTTCCTCGGCGCCAAGGGAGACCACTATCGCACGCGTCTGACGCACACGCTCGAGGTCTCGCAGGTCTCGCGCACGATCGCACGTGCGCTGGCGCTCAACGAGGATCTCACCGAGGCGATAGCGCTTGGCCACGATCTCGGGCACACCCCATACGGCCACAGCGGCGAGACCGCACTGCGCGAGGTGCTCGAGAAGGCGCGCGGCGCCGAGCGCATCGACGGCAAGCACCATTTCTCTCACAACGAGCAGTCGCTGCGCGTCGTAGACGTCATCGAGAACAACGGGCGCGGCCTAAACCTGACCGAGGAGGTGCGCGATGGCATCCTGCACCATAGGGGCGAGGAGCGCGCGTTCACCCTCGAGGGGCGCATCGTGGCGATCGCCGATCGCATCGCCTACATCAACCACGACATCGACGACTCGATTCGCGCTGGCGTGATATCGGAGTCCGATCTGCCCGATTCGACCAAGGAGCTGCTGGGCCGTTCGCACTCGGAGCGCATTACGACGCTGGTGAACGCGGTCGTCGAGGCATCGGATGGTCGAGACGACATCCTGATGGTCCCAGAGATCGGGGAGGCGATGGACGAGCTGCGCGACTTCCTGTTCGAAAGGGTCTACAAGCAGCCTGCAGCGAAGAGCGAGGAGCCGCGCGCGATAACGCTGATAAAATCGCTCTTCGAGTACTATCTCTCGCACATTTCGGAGGTTCCGGAGGAGCTGCGCGCCATCTCGGGCGGCGATGACATCGTGGCGGTGATCGACTACATCGCGGGCATGACAGACCGCTTCGCGGTGCAACGATTCGAGGAGCTGTTCGTTCCCAAGGAGTTCAACGGGTAGGAATGGTGCCTCGCTAAGGCGACGCAACGCCGCTCACAGCAGCGTCAGGGCCTCGGGACCCTCCGGCTCGAAACCCTCGTCGACGATGCGACCATCGCCGTCCGCAGCCTCGGTGGCCAGCGAATCGCAGCGCTCGTTGCCCTCGTCGCCTGCGTGCCCCTGCACCCAGACGAACTCCACCTCGTGCGGCTCGACGGCCTTCAGCAGGCGCTTCCACAGATCGACGTTCTTTACGGGCTTCCTCTGAGAGTTGACCCAGCCGCGTTTGAGCCACCCGCCGATCCAGTTGTCGTTGAATGCCTTGGCCAGGTATTGCGAATCGGTGTAGAGCGTGACCTTGCATGGATGGCGCAGCGCTTCGAGCCCGGCGATCGCGGCCATGAGCTCCATGCGGTTGTTCGTCGTTTGCTCATAGCCCTGCGAGAGCTCCTTCTCATGGAGCTCGCCTGCGGCGTCGCGGAATCGCAGCACGGTGCCGTAGCCGCCAGGGCCGGGGTTTCCGCGCGAGGATCCGTCGGTGTAGATGGTCACTGAATCCATGATCAAAAGCCTAACGATCGGATTGCGGGTTTGCGCTTCAAGGCATCTCAAGTATGCCCTCAGCGCTTCTACAAGTATATATGTTTCGCGCGCGAAGCCGCTAACGGGCTTTGCATCGACAACGCGGACAGCTACGTATAGAATCGGTTTTCCCGCCTGCGCGTGGTGCTTTGATGACTAGCTGAGCGGCTGGGATAGCGCGTCTAAGGGCCATTTTTGCCACTTTGCAGCCGTACAGCATGTCGTTTGGCGATTGTCTTGCGCCCTTTTGTGCGATTTGGCTATACTAAACGACTGCGACTCAAAAAGAGCATGCTGACGATTCAGGAATGAATTTTAGATAGGATTGAGAACGATGGATGTTATCCGCGCAATTGAACAGCAGCAGATGCGTGACGATCTGCCCAGGGTCATCGTTGGTGACCGCGTCAAGGTTCACTACAGGATCAAGGAAGGCAACCGCGAGAGGATCCAGGTCTTCGAGGGCGACGTCATCCGCATGTCCGGCGGCATGAACCGCGAGACCTTCACGGTTCGCAAGATCTCCTTCTCCGTTGGTGTCGAGAGGACTTTCCCGCTGCATTCGCCCAAGATCGACAAGATCGAGGTTCTCCGCCACGGCAAGGTTCGCCGCGCAAAGCTCTACTTCCTGCGCGACAAGGTTGGAAAGGCTGCCCGCCTCCGCGAGAAGGGCTTCTAAGGGCGCAACCTCCATACTGCATGCTTCGACTCGGTGCCGATTGGCATCGAGTCGTTTCATTTTTGTGAGACAATGCTGATGTTGGGCGCGTTCGCGGACGCGCCCGCACGTCAACGGCAAATCGATTTGGAGACCTATGGGCTTCACGAGAAACGCCAGGGAGCTGATCGAGCAGATCAGGCTGGCTGGCCCTGTAGAGCTGGAGGAGCTGGAGCGTCGCTATGGCGATGATCCGCGCGCCAGCGTGACCAAGGCGTTCGAGAGCGCTCGCAAGGCGCGGGCGAAGCTCGAGGCCGAGCGGCAGCGCGTCTCCAAGATGTACGAGCCGATCCGCGAAGCGGGCGAGGGGGCATTGGTCGTCGGTATCGACGAGGTGGGTCGAGGGCCTCTCGCGGGGCCGCTGACCGTTGCTGCTGTGATCTTGCCGCCGGAGCCGATGATTCTCGGCTTGAACGACTCGAAGAAGTTATCCGAGAAGAAGCGCGAGGAGCTCTATCCCGAGATTCGGGCGCGCGCAAAGGGCATCGGCATCTGCAGCATCTCACCGCAAGAGATCGACGAATGGGGCATCGGCGCATGCCTGCGCCGCGCGATGCTGGGTGCACTTGAGGAGCTCGACATCGAGCCCGATCTCGTGCTCATCGACGGCAACCCGATGCGCATCCATCCGAAGGAGCGCTGCATAGTCAAGGGCGACGGCAAGGTGGCCTGCATCGCGGCCGCCTCGATCGTCGCCAAGGTGACGCGCGACCGCATCATGGTCGAAGCGGACAAGCGCTATCCGGGCTACGGGTTCGCGGACTCTAAGGGCTATGGCTCGGCCAAGCACATCGAGGCGATCAGGGAGTTGGGCCTCACAGACTTCCATCGCAAGACCTTCTGCAGCGGCTTGATGCAGGAGAGCCTGTTCTAGCTGGGCGCAACCCCGCTCCGTCCTTGCCTGCTGCTTTCCCGTTCAGGATTTGCTTGGGATTTCCTCTGATTTCATTTGGAATGCGTTTGGGCTTCGTTCGAACCTGGCTTGGATGTGGCTTGCCAACCGGTAAGGCTCGTCCCTCATCATCGTGTTGGACAGAAGCCAACGATGAGGAGGTGCCGATGGATGGACCAAACGATGCGCTGCGCAAGAGCTGCGAGGCAAATGAAAATGACGTTCAGGAATCCGTGGTGGAAGAGCGGTACGATGCCGACGGGAAGCACAATCAGGAACTGGGCGCCAAAGGCGAGGAGGCCGCCAGATACTATCTGGAGCGCCGCGGCTGCGAGATTCTCGAGCAGAACTGGCAATGCCCCTTCGGTGAGGCCGACCTCATAGCCATGGATGACGGCGTGCTGGTCTTCGTCGAGGTCAAGACGCGCTCATGCGACGCGCATGGCCTTCCCGAGGAGGCCGTCGACGCCAAGAAGCGCCGACGATACGAGATGATAGCCCTTGCGTATCTCAAGGAGAGCGACTTCGATAGCCTGCAAGTCAGATTCGATGTGATCTCGATAACCATGATGGGGTTGAGAAAGGCGTTTTTGCGGCATCACATCAATGCGTTCGGCGTGGGTGAGTGATGGATCGCCAATGCTTCGTGAGGGCAGCGACGCTGCGGGGAATCGAGGCCGTTGGCGTAAGGGTCGAGGTGAGCATAGGTGCGGGCTTGCCGGGAATATCGATAGTCGGCTTGCCCGATTCCACGGTTCAGGAGGCAAGGCTGCGCGTGCGCTCTGCGATCAGGGCCGCGGGGTTTTCGGTTCCCGCCTCGAGCATCGTCGTCAATCTCGCCCCCAGTTCCGTGCGAAAGGTCGGCTCCGGATTGGACTTGCCGATCGCAATCGGCATCCTGGCCAGCACGGGGCAGATTCCGATGGAGCTCACGCACAGCCATGCGTTCATAGGCGAGCTCTCGTTGGATGGGTCGGTGCACGGGGTCAACGGGCTCCTTGCGGTGGCCAAGCTCGTGGCCAGCGAAGGATGCAACCTCGTGACGGGGCGAACCGCCGAGGATCTCTCGCTGGCTTTGCCGGAGGGACATTTCGTGCTGGGCAACCTTTCGCGCTTGCATACCGGGGAGTTCGAGCTGCCCTTGACGGGCAGGGCAAAGGCCAAGTCCTACGAGGCCGATTTCGCAGATGTGGCGTCGCACGAATTCGCGAAACGCGCTTTGCAGATCTGCGCCGCCGGGAACCATGGTTTGCTGATGGTGGGTCCGCCTGGCTCTGGCAAGACGATGCTCGCCAGAAGGCTTCCAACGATAATGCCCGAACTCGGCGTGGAGCAGAGGCTCTCCACCGCGCTGATTCATTCGGTAGCGGGCCTTGAGTTCGAATCGATACTCGCTGGGCAGCGCCCGTTCCGTTCGCCCCACCACAGCGCGAGCGCTGCGGGGCTTCTCGGGGGAGGAAAGCCTCCAACTCCCGGTGAAGTCTCGCTCGCCCACAACGGGGTCCTCTTCCTCGACGAGATGCCGGAATTCGGGGCGCGACTGCTCCAGCAGCTGCGTCAGCCGATCGAAGAGGGGCAGGTTGTGCTCTCGAGAGCCGACGGTTCGTACAGGTTTCCCTCCAAGTTCCTGCTCGTTGCAGCTGCAAATCCCTGTCCATGCGGTTTCTATGGCGATCCGGAGCGCGAGTGCAAGTGCGCTCCAGCTGCGATAACTACCTACCAAGGGCGCATCGGCGGCCCGCTGATCGATAGGTTCGACATGCTGATCAGCGTCTCCAGGAGCGACCCCAAATCGGTGCTCGCAACGGGGAGCGGAGTCTCTTCCGCGGCTTTGCGGGAGGGTGTTGAGCTTGCGAGAGCCTTCAGAGAGCGCAGGGGAGGAGAGGCTGTCGACTTGCGAGAATCGCTTGCAAGGAGGGAGGCGCGCCTGATAGAGGAATGCCGCTTCGGAACCACCGAACGCCGCTATGTGGACAAGGTAGCGAAGGCAAGGCGCCTCTCCGGGCGGTCGATCATGAAATTGGTTGCCGTTGCGAGAACCATCGCAGACCTAGCCGAATCCGAGTCGGTTTCGGAGGACCATCTGACCGAGGCGGCGATGTATCGAATGCAGGATGGATGGTGATTTCCATGGAGGAGGGAGTGCCCGAATGAGCGGCAAATCGAATCTCTTCTGGGAAGGGTTTCCCAAGCATGAGCTATGCCTTGGAAGCAGGGCGTATCCAGAGGGACTGAACGACCTCTCAGATCCTCCCAAGCGACTTTACGTGATCGGATCGATCGAGTCGCTCGAAGCGGGAATTGCGATAATCGGTGCGCGCAAAGCAACGCCATATGGCATAGGATGCGCCGAGAGATTCGCCTCGCTGGCAGCAGAGGAGGGTGTCGCCGTAATATCCGGAGGTGCCATCGGGTGCGACCAGGCTGCCCATAGGGGAGCGCTCGATGCGCACGGGAAGACCGTGGCCGTTTTGGGTTCGGGCGCGGACGTTGCCTATCCGGTTCGGGGCACGGCAACTTTCAGGAGGATACTGGAGGGAGGTGGGGCGATTGTCTCCGAAGAGCCTTGGGGAACGCCTCCGCAGCGCTGGGCCTTCAGGAAGCGCAACCGCATCATAGCGGCGCTTGCGAAGGCGGTGCTGATAGTTGAAGCGGGATTTCCAAGCGGAACGCTCTCGACGGTCGACCATTCCCTTGAGATGAATCGCGACGTGATGGTAATTCCAGGATCTATATTCTCCAAAGAGTCGATGGGCGCCAATAGGCTTCTCTCCGAGGGCGCAATCCCGATAGCTGACGACGAGTCGTTTCGATTCGCGCTCAGGAGGCTCTTTCCCTTACGCGAACAAGCTAAAGGAGAGGAAGCCGATGCGCAGGCAGGGATTGTCTTTCAACGCCGCGCGAATGCAACGCAGCTCAAGATAATCGACGCGATCAGCGCGTCTCCCCTGGCGCCAGACGCTTTGATAGGGATAGGGGGTGCAAGCCTGATAGAGGTGTTGCGGAACCTCTCGGCTCTTGAGACGCATGGCATGGTGGCCAGGTATCCAGACGGGCGTTTCGGAGTGTCCGCGGCATACGTTAAACTAAAAGGGTGAATGGTTCTCCATCGCTTGAAGGAGATGCGTTGCCCAAGGTCAAGGTCATAGGTGCCGGGCTTGCCGGCTCGGAAGCTGCATATCAACTTGCCAAGCGAGGCGTTGATGTGGAGCTCTACGAGATGCGCCCAGGCAAGATGACTCCTGCGCACAGCACAAGCGCGTTCGCCGAGCTCGTCTGCTCGAATTCGCTCAAGAGCCTCGATAGCGCATCGGCGGCAGGCACTCTGAAGTACGAGTTGCTCGCTCTCGACTCGCTGCTCATCGGCGAGGCGATCGAAGCAAGCGTTCCCGCTGGGAAGGCCTTGGCGGTCGACAGGGAGGCTTTCTCCAAGAGGGTCACCGAAGCGATTGCCAGCCTGCCGAACGTGAATGTTGTCGAGAAGGAGCTCGAAGAGATTCCCGACGGCCCGGCGATCATCGCTACG
>JAFWGD010000090.1 GCA_017515355.1 Coriobacteriales bacterium | reverse complement strand
AGGTAGCAGTCCTGCGGCGTGACGGCAGCAGCTGTGAGCGCGATGCGCTGCTCGACCTCCCGGCGGCCGAGGTCCTCGTGCAGACGGCGAAGGCCCTCTGCGGTGCCGTAGAGGCCGGCACCGCCTGATCGGATGCGGCCCTGCTTGAGCGCGTCCTCGAGGTGGTGTGCCTTGATGGCGTCCTGGAACTGGTCCTTGCCGAAGGCGAAGAAGCAGTCGTGCATCTTCGGATCCTTGAAGTCCTCGTAGGCGATGCGCATGTACGCGAGGCGGCCCTCCTGGGTGGTCTTCTGGTCGGGGTTTTCGATGGCCAGCGCGAAGCTCTTGACGGCTTCGGGCGTGGGGATGATCTGGATCTGCGTGTTCATCTCGGTCAGGATCTTGTGCTGCTGGGCTTGATCTCAAAGACGGGAGCGTCCGGGTTGCTCTTGAAGTAGATCTTCTCGATGCTCTCGAGGTAGCGGAGCAGCGCTCCGGCGGGTATGGTGCACGGGGGGGTGACGAAGCAGCGCGCCCGGCCGCTGTGGCTGTGCAGCCATCCGAGCACGTCGTCCGCGCCCTTGATGGCGAGGAGCGAGTCGCGCATGTCTTTCGCCCTGGCCGGCTTCTCGAAGCCGTGCGAGACGAACGAGATGCCGTCCCGCTGGATGTCCGCCTCGACTATCGTCGCTGCGACGAGGTTTTCGCCCCGGTCATAGATGAACACCGCGGCGGATGTTTCGATTGCGATTCCTTGTTTCATGGTGTTTTGTGATTTGAAGGTTGGCGGAAGCGGCAGGACTCGAACCTGCGATCCTTCTCCGGCGGGGTGCTTGCTTCACCAGATTTTGCCCCGGGTGTGCTCGACCGACTGAGCTGCGCTTCCAGTTTCGCGGCTTCCGCCGCGGGTTAAAGGTTGAAGGCGTCAGGCATCAGGATCCAGGTCTGCGAGCGGCACAGCCGTGAACTCGTTGTACTTATTGCGGTTGCTGGCATGGCCAGCATTGCGCACGGCCCACGCGCCGTAGGCACTGTACTGCGACTCCGTGGATGTCCACCACCAGAGATTGAAGTCGACGCCGGCCTCCTTTGCTATGGCCTTGATCTCGTCGATGTGGTAGAGCATGAGGTGGGCCTCCTTGAGCGTCGGGAGCTTGCGGCCCAGCTTCTCGGCGTAGGCCAACGCATCCTTCCAGGTCATCTCCTCTTTGGAGAGCTCGGAGAAGTAGAGGCACTTGTTGAGGATGGGGAAGGTGATGCCAGTGATCTTGCCGGCCTCGTCGGTCATCTTGACCGGGGCGAGTGATTGAAGGTCGATTTTCATTTCGATATGGTTTTAGGGGTTTTGAAGTAGTCGGAGTTCAGCACCGCGAGCGCTTCGCCTGCGATGATTGCGAGGATGAGGGGGATGATGGCTTGCATCTTCGGCGCGACCGCGGCCCAGATGACGCAGCCGGCGAGGGCTGCGATGAGCAGGAGGTTGAGGACTGTCTTTTTCATGGTGTGAAGGGTTTATTCGGAGAGGAAGGGGAGGATGATATTGCGGTCTTCTTTCCAGAGGTCGAAGCCCATCTCGATCTTGCGGCGTAGGTATTCGCGCTCGCCGATCATCT
>JAFWGD010000089.1 GCA_017515355.1 Coriobacteriales bacterium | reverse complement strand
CCTCATCGCGCACACCGTAGTCTACGCGGTCATCTACCCTGCAATCGGATTGGGAGCGCTCGCAATAGCGCTGTGCAACCTGCAGGAGATCGGCAGAATGGACGAGGACCTCAAGCTCAAAGCGCGCACCATGGCAATCGTCTTCGGCGCAGAGAAGGCCGCAGTCGCGCAGATCCTGATCCTCGTGCTTGCGACAGTCTGGTTCGCGCTCTTCCTTCCGATGCTCGGATCAGGGCTGACCTACAAGCTGTTCTTCCTCGTGTTCTTCATTGCGTTCTTCAGGGATGCGATAGCGTTCAGGAAAAGCGGAACACCCGATAACCTCGGGGATTTCGAGAAATCGTTCTACCTGTCGCTGCTGTTCCTGAGCCTGGCGTTTTGCCTATGCGCTGGCGCGAACGCCCTCAGCCTGATCTTCATGATGCTCGTCGGCTAGTTCCTTGGCGGCCTTCTCAGCCTCCACGACCCTCTCGCGCTCGAGCACGATTCTCATCGCAGCGATAGCGCATTCGAGCATCGAGTCGTCCGGCTGGCGCGTGGTGAGGCGCTGCATCTGAAGCCCTGGCCACAGGATGACCTTGACGAGCTTGTTGTCTGGGCGGCTGCCCGCCCACTTAACGGTGATCTCGTACCCGATTCCAGCGATGAGCGGGAGAAACAGGATTCTCGAAGCCACGATGATGAAGTAACGGCCTACCGAACTCGTCACTCCCAGACCGATGCAGATCTCCTTGATCGGAACGAACGTGTAGATGATGATCGCGAGGATCAGCACCATGATGACGAACGCGGTGCCGCAGCGCACGTGCAACGTGGGATATCGCTGCGCGTTTGCGGGAGTGAGCTCGTCGCCATGCTCGAAGGCGTGGATAGTCTTGTGCTCCGCGCCATGGTAGGCGAACATGCGCTTGATGTCCTTCATGAACGCGATTGCCCAGATGTAGGCGATGAAGATGACGACGCGCGCGATGCCGTCGACGATGTTCCAGAGGATGAAGTGGTTCTCGTACGGCCCGACGATGAGGTTGGCCAAAAGCGCGGGGACCATGATGAAGATCGCAACTCCGAGGGCAACGCCGAGCACCATCGAGACGGCCATGAGGACCTTCATCGACTTCGACTCGCCCTCCTCTTCGGCTTCCTCGGTAACAGCTGGGAACTCTGCGACGGGGTCGGCCTCGGTAGCCTCTGGCTCCGCGGGCTTCTCCTCGTCCTCCTCGAGGTCGTATGCGTGCTCAGCAGCGATGTCGAGCGCCTTGAAGCCGAGGACGAGCGACTCGATCAGGGCTCGGCATCCGCGGATCAGGGGCCAATACAGCCATCCATGCCTGTCCTGCCTGGTTTTGAGGTCATGCTCCTCGGTGTAGATGTCGCCCTCGGGGGTGCGAATCGCGCAAGCCCAGCTGTACTTGCCGCGCATCATAACGCCCTCGAGCAGCGCCTGCCCGCCGATGTGGGTCTGGCAGAGCACGCCATCGGTGCACTCCGCTCGCTTGAGTTCGCTTTCCCTCTTCTCGGCTGACATCATCGGTTGCTACAGCGGCCTCTCTATGCGCTCGAACGGATGGCCGCACGACATCTTGCCCTCGGGGCACGTTCCCCTACGGCAAGGCGCGCCGGCATCGAGGAAGATGTAGGGAGCGGTCTCCCTGGCCAGTTCGAGCTTCCTGTTGGCGAGCTCGCGGATCTCCCACTGCGCACGGCGGCAGCAGCGAACCTCGAAGAAATGCAGCAGCTCGCGGATGTTCATGGTGATGACGATCTTCGACTCGCATGCGTTGGGCAGCAGGTAGCGGGCGTCCTCGGCGGGAACTCCGGCCTTGCACAACGCAGCATACGCCTTATAGGCCGAGTCGATCGCGTTGTCGAAGATCTGCTTGAGCTCGGGGTCTGCCCCGATGGAATCGGGAAGAATCACATTCGGAGCCTCGTCGAATCGCACGTAGCGCTGCGATTGCTGGTTGAAGCTCGCGAGGCGATGCCTGACGAGCTGATGGGTAAGGGCGCGGCTGACGCCATCGACGGCGAAGGTGTAGCTCGCGTGCTCGAGCGTCGAATAATGCCCCGACCTCATGATCGTCGAGAGAACGGAGCGCACCTGCTCATCGCTCATCGTCTCCATGAGCTCCTCGGCGCCGACGGACGCGTAGCAGATGCGCGCCGCCGTGGCTACTGCCCTCTCGGGGTTCTCGGTGTGGTAGAGCAACGTTACGTTCATAGACGCTCCCATCGACAAAGAAAATGCCGCGGATGCGCAACTGCATCCACGGCATCAATTCTATACGAAAGCGCGAAGGTTTACTGTGCGTCCTCGGCGGGAGCCTCAGCCTCGGCCTCGACTGCCTCGGCGGGAGCCTCTGCTGCTGCAGCTGCCTCCTCCTCGGCCTTGCGAGCGGCCTTCCTGGCATACTCGGCTGCCTTGGCTGCCTTCTCAGCTGCCTTGGCATCGCGGGCGGCCTTCCTTGCCTCCTGCTCAGCAGCGGCTGCGGCCTGGCGCTGGGCCTTCTTGGCCTGCTCGCGCTCGAGAACTGCTGCGGAAGCCGATCCGAACTTATCGGAGAAGCGCTGGACACGACCGCCGGTGTCGACGAACTTCTGCTGGCCGGTGAAGAACGGGTGGCACTCGTTGCAGAGGTCGAGACGAAGCTCGGAGACGGTCGAGCGCGTGGTGAACGTATTTCCACAAGAGCACCTGACGGTGCACTCGACGTACTTGGGATGGATATCTTTCTTCATTTCTTTGCTACTCCTCTTTATTGCCTCGGTTTCCGACCGAAGCTAGACAGCCTGCATAGGTTACCATCCTTTGCAACAATGAGCCAATCGTTGCCGATAAATGGATGTTTTTCGCACTTTACGGCCGCTTTCGCGCAAACGAAGGGCTGGCAAGCGGTGCTTGCCAGCCCGAAGGATCATATGATCAGGCAGGTGCTACCCTCTTTCGAAGTAGACCTTCTGACCATCTACTTCCATCACCAGTCGCCCATCGTCATACGTCAGCTCGAGCGTCTGATCGCCACCCTTGAGGGTGACTCCATTGGCGGAATCCTCCCAAGTGATGGATCCACCGAGGCTGGCGGTCTGGTCCTCACCGAAAACGGTAAATCCAACGGTGCCATCCTCATTGAGCATGAGGGTGAACATATCCTCGCCGGTCATGCCGAGGATCTCCTCGTAGTCGGCGATCTCGATGATGCCCGTGCCATCATCGACGGCTGCGCAAACCCATTTGCCCTGTGCGGAGTTCGAGCCACCGCCGCCGCCACATCCTGCCAGTACGCTCAGAGATGCGCATGCCAGGACTGCCGCGAATACAATACCCAGAATCTTCTTCATCAAATTACCTCCGTAACGGCATCGACATAACGGAACGATTATACAACAAAGTTGCCGATACAGGGGATAATGGTGAACCGAACCACTCCCGCAGCGCTAATCAACGCGCCAGACACGCCGAGCGCGAGCGACTGGACAGCCGAGCCGCAACGCGTTCATATAATGGTCTGGTACTCCATCGAAGCGAGGGACGAACTGCATGGGAAAGCCTAAGAGCAAGGACGCGAAGAGACCGGGACTGGTGTTTCTCATCGCCATCCTGTCATGTGCGGCTCCCATCGGCATGGACCTCTATCTGCCCTCGGTACCGGACATGCCCGCCTACTTCGGCACCACCGAAGCGGTCATCAACCTCACGCTCGTTTGCTTCTTCGCATTCATGTCGGTCGGCACTCTCATCTTCGGGCCGCTGTCAGACCGTAGCGGACGCAAGCCGATACTCATCCTCACCGTTTCGATCAACACCGCCGCTGCAGCCATCGGCGCCATAGCCCCCAACGTATGGATCCTCATCGCCGCGCGCATCGTGCAAGGCATCGGCGGCGGAGGAATGGGAGCCGTTGCGATGGCGGTGGTCAAGGATACGTTCGAGGGCGAGCGCAGAGCGCATGTCCTCGTGGTGATGCAGGCGCTCACTGCAATCGCTCCGATGGTCGCCCCCGTTGCAGGCTCGGCGATCCTGATGTTCACGAACTGGAGGGGTACCTTCGTGGCGCAGGCGCTGGTCGGCGCGGCGTGCCTCATCGGAGTGCTGAT
>JAFWGD010000088.1 GCA_017515355.1 Coriobacteriales bacterium | reverse complement strand
TGTTGTTCAGGCAATGGATATAGTGCATCTTTGCGGCCTCCTAGCGCATTCGACCATGCCCTTGAACTGAATGCGGGCATTGTCTGGTGAAACTTGTAACCATGATAGCCCAAATCGCATTTGAAATGCCTCTAATCGTCGGAATGGTGCGAAAATACTCATAACTTTTTGTGCATAATTGATGTGGTTTTAAACGATTGCGTGGAAGGACCTTCCCATTGCCCCCATCTCGGCTGAAACTCCATGTGCTTTCGAGCGGAAGCGGAGGGAATGCGTCTATCGTCGAGGATTCAGATACCGGCGATTGCATTGCGATAGACTGCGGCATCTGCAAGCGGGATTTCCTCATGCGAAGCGCCGAGTGCGGAGTCGATCTCTCGCGCCTCAGGGCGATCCTGATCACGCACGATCACAGCGACCACGTCTGCGGCCTCGGAGTCGTGATGCGCGGGCTGGCCAAGCAGGGCGCGCACCCGACGATCTACGCGGATGAGGCCGTGCAGCTCGCCTCCGGCGCGATTCGCAAGCTCCAGGCGATTTCGAGATCAGGTCGTTGGAAATCGGCGGCGACCTCGCGATATCCACCATCGGAGTGCATGCGTTCAGGACCTCCCACGATGCCGCTTCTTCATGCGGGTTCCGCTTCGAATGCGGAGACGAATCGATCGGGTTCATGACCGACACCGGCATCGTCACCCCGCAGGCGCACGACTCCCTAGACCGTTGCAGGATCCTCGCCATCGAATCGAACCACGATGAGCGCATGCTCTGGAACGGCGAGTACCCCTACTACCTCAAGCAGCGGATCGCATCGGATAGCGGGCACCTCTCCAACGATGCCTGCACCGTCGAGATATCCAAGCTGCTCTGGGATGGGCTCGAGGAGATCGTAGCCATGCATATTTCGAAGAACAACAACACATTCCCGTTGGCTACGGGTACAATTCAAGCGATGCTGGACGATCTCGATCATCCAGCAAGGCTCTGCTGCGGTCGTGAGAGCAGAGCGGTAAGCGTCTGAAAGGAGTTTCGATGAAGAAGAGGATCCTGATCGTCGCCATAGCGTGCGCATGCGCGCTTTGCTGCCTTGCGCTGATGGGTTGCGGAGAGAAATCCGCCGCCGATGACATACATAACGCCGAGATCACCACTGGCGCGGACGGCATCACCAACCTCGACGCCGATGCGCTCATGGCGGTCTACGACGAGGACATCCTCGATCTCGGCATGACCATGGAGGAATGCGAGGCGGCAATGGGCGGTTCCCCGAAGCATCTAACCGACCCGGCCTATGGCGATTACACCTACAGCTACTACACCTCTGATGGTGAGTACAACATCTGCCTCGGCTTCAGGCTGAATGACGACAACACGCTCACTGTGAGCAGCCTCAGCACCAACCTGCCCTAGCGGCTGGCTGGCATCGCGCAGCAAGGCTGCATTCTCCGGATCGGACGATCTGCCTCGGCGCTTGGGAGAAGACATGTCGCGCATAGCTGTATACGGCAAGGGTGGGATTGGAAAGTCCACGATCAGCGCCAACCTCTCCGTCTCGTTGGCGAGGCAGGGGCTGCGCGTCGTGCAGATCGGCTGCGATCCCAAGCATGATTCGACGCGCCTGCTGATGCATGGGGCGTCGCAGCGCACAGTGCTCGACTACATCCGCGAGATGAGCCCAGTCGACTACAGGCTATCCGACGTGCTCGGCCGCGGATATCTCGGTATTGGCTGCGTCGAGGCCGGAGGGCCGCAACCTGGCTTAGGATGCGCCGGCAGGGGCATCATCAGCACCTTCGAGCTGCTCAACCGCTTCAAGTTCGATTCCGACTGCGACGCCGTGATCTACGACGTTCTCGGCGATGTGGTCTGCGGCGGCTTCGCTGTGCCTATCAGGCGAGAATACGCCGACACCATCCTCATCGTAACATCCGGCGAATTCATGGCCCTCTACGCTGCGAACAACATACTGCGCGGCATCGAGGCCTTCGATGGCGACCGTTGCAGGATCGCCGGCATCGTCGAGAACTGCCGAAACGTCGAGGGGGAGGACGAACGCGTCAGGCGCTTCGCAGCCGCGGTCGACCTGCCGATCTTCGCGAAGATTCCCCGCAGCGATGCCTTCACGCGCGCCGAGCACGAGCGCATGACGATGATGGAGATGCTCGCGGGCGGCGAGCGCGCACGCTCCGATTCCGAGGACGCGAACCTCGTCGATCTCTTCGATTCGATGGCACGCCGCCTCGCAGAGGGCTGCGAGCTCCATGCTCCGCGCCCCTTGAGCGATTCCGATCTGGAGGCAGTCGTGCTTGGCGGTGGAGCACCGAAGGCCGCTGCGAGCGAGGCCGACGAACAGCCTTCCTCCGAGCTGGCGATGGATCATTCGATACTCCCGAAATCCACTGCCTCGGGATATCTCTCGAAAAATGTCATCTACAGGGAACCGCTGCACGGGTGCGCCTTCAACGGCGCTATGACGACGGCTGTCCATCTCACCGATGCTGTGCTCGTGGCGCATGCACCTAAGAGCTGCGCCTACATCTCGATCCAGAACATCACATCCAGCGGCCGTCGCACCCTCTTCGAGAGGGGAACTC
>JAFWGD010000087.1 GCA_017515355.1 Coriobacteriales bacterium | reverse complement strand
TCGCTCTCTACTGGGAGAAGGCCGCTCTGGAAGAGGCTGAGCATGCTGCAAAGTTGGCTGAGCTGCTGGGTGAGGTTCTCACCGATTCCACCAAGAAGAATCTCGAGATGCGCGTTGAGGCCGAGAATGGCGCAACCGCCGGCAAGACCGATCTTGCCAAGCGCGCCAAGGCCCTCAACCTCGATGCCATCCACGACACCGTCCACGAGATGGCTCGCGACGAGGCCCGTCACGGAAAGGCCTTCAAGGGACTGCTCGACAGGTACTTCGGCTAAGGGGTTCCATTCCAAGCGGTAAGCCCGCGCGCAGTTGCAGCGGGCAATGCTCAAGCTCCGCTCTCTCCAAGTTGGGGAGGGCGGAGTTTTTTCGACCGCATCTTGGAAAACCGAGGTGTTTGGTGCTGCGCGGCGGAAAACCCATGAATCAAATTCCAACTTATGCGAAGTTCGCGTGCTTCTCGCGGATTCACGTTCGCAGCCCCTAAATTCGCAGAAATATCAATGCGCGCGATATTTTCCGTTTCCAATCGTCCCCAACACGCTACAATTAGCGTAAGGAAGTTAGCGCTTCGATGGGTGTACTATGCACTCAGTCCTAGAGTCTTGTATGAAGGAGGATTAAATGGGATCTGAAAAGTATAAGCGCTGTTTTGAGCCCCTCACCATCAAGGGCGTCACGTTCAAGAACCGCATCGTCTGCACGCCTCACATCCATGCGTGGGGTTCCCGCGGTCTGGTCACCGCCGAGCAGGCAGCCGAGTACGAGCGCATCGCAGCGGGCGGTCCGGCAATCGTGACCCTCGGCAACTGCGCCGTCAACATGAAGGAGTGCTCCGACGAGGTCAGCCAGATCGACCTCTCGCAAGAGCCCGTGCTTCTCGGACTCAACGTCCTTCGCGAGCGCGTCAACCGCTGGGGCTGCCAGATCTCCGCGCAGATCAACTACGCAGGCCGCAACGCCTGGTATCCGGGCAGCGTCTTCTATGCACCCTCGCCGATTCCTTCGCCGGGCGAGCTGGAGAGAGCAGCAGCAGAGGGTCGTCGTCCCAGGGTTCCGATCGAGCTCACCAAAGAGAAGATCATCGAGATCGAGGATCTCTACATCGGCGGCGCGATCAAGCTCAAGAGGGCAGGATTCAATGTCATCCAGCTTCACTGCGCGCACAACAACCTGATCGGCCAGTTCTTCAGCCCGATCTCCAACCACCGCACCGACGAGTACGGCTGCGACACCTATGAGAACCGCACCCGCTTTGTCATGAACATCCTCAGGGGAATCCGCAAGGCCTGCGGCAACGATCTCATCATCGACATCCGCATGTCCGGCGAGGACAAGCTCCCCAACGCCCTCACCGTCGATGAGGCAGTCGAGATCTCCAAGATCATGGAGCCCTACTGCGACATCTTCACGATCTCCAACGCCTTCCATATGGCTCCTCCGTCGATCGCCGGCAAGATGTCCCTCGGAATGTATCTGCCGCAGATTCCGCTGGTCGATTACACTTGGAAGTTCAAGAACGCCCTCAAGAAGGCGAAGATCACCTTCACCACCTGCGTCATGGATCTCGACAATGCCGAGAAGCTTCTCTAAAGCGGCGTTTGCGACTTCGTATGAATGATCCGACAGTTCCTCGCAGATCCCGACATCGTCAAGAAGTCCGCACGCGGCAAGATCGACGACATCAGCTTCTGCATCCGCTGCGAGTATCACAACCGCTTCATCTTCCATCGTCCCATCGGATGCGCCGTCAACCCGCTGGTTGGACACAGCCTCGAGTTCCCGTATGGCAAGCTTCCGCAGATCGACGAGCCCAAGAAGCTCATGATCGTCGGTGGCGGCCCTGCAGGTATGCAGGCAGCGGTTACCGCCCGCAAGCGTGGCTTCGATGTCGTTCTCTACGAGGCCAAGGATCGCCTCGGTGGAGCGCTCTACTGGGCGCAGGAGCTCCCGTTCAAGCGCGAGATCGAGAAGTACACCAACTACATCATCAGGCAGGTCGAGGCCTCTGGTGCCGAGATCAAACTCGGCGTCAAGGCAACCCCCGAGACCGTTGCGGCCGAGAATCCGGACTTCCTCTTCATCGCCATCGGTGGCGACTACACCAAGCCTCCCATCAAGGGCATCGATGGCCCGAACGTCTGCTACAGCTATGAGGCTGACGCGGGCGAGGTCGAGCTCGGCGATGAGATCGTCATCATCGGCGGCGGTCTGGTTGGCATGGAGTCCGCGATGTACTTCGCGCGTGACTGCGGCAAGAAGGTTACCGTCATCGATGCTGCACCGCAGGCAGCTTGCGCAGCGGCATGCAAGAGCAACTACCCTGCGTTCCTGCAGTGGATGGACGAGGGCGGCGCAGACTACAAGCTGATCTACGATGCCGCCATCACCGAGATCAAGGACGGCTCCGTCGTCTTCTTCCAGGGCGGCCGCATGCAGGAGATCAAGGCCGACAACGTTCTCGTTGCAACCGGTATGCGCCCGAAGATCGAGGAGATCGACTCCTTCAGGCACACCCTTCCGGAGACCGATGTCTACATCCTCGGCTACAACTGCGTCAACGGCACCATCGGCGATGCAACCAACGCAGCGTTCGATATCGCAGCTCACGTCTTCTAAGTCACTGCTGGCTTAGAGATCCACGTTGTGCCGGATGCCTTCGGGTGTCCGGCACAACTGCGTTTCAGGGGTGTCGTCTTGCAAGCATGGCCAAAATTTCGACTTATGCGAAAATTCAAGGTTTTTCGCCGGAACGATGGCCAAAATTTCGAGTTATGTGAAACTCTCTCTTGCGCCTCGCCTAAATCCGATGCCCATTTCAGCAAAACCGCAGGTCAGAGGGGTTGTCCATTTTTGCGAATGGAAAACTCGCAATAAAAGTTTCACATTACTCGAAATTTTGGCCACCTGCTTGGCGGAGAGAGGCCTGATTTTCACATTTCTCCAAAAAATGGCCATGGATATCGCTCCTATTGCGAGCATCGGGAATGCGCTAACTGTTTTAAGGCAGTAGATTTTGGCGATGGCTCCAATGCTGACGGAGGCTTCAATGCTGGCGGGGGCTTCAAAGTTGGATGGCTTCAAAAGCCTCGCTTTTTCCTTTGATTGGAACGCCAGTCAGATTAAAATGGACATATAGGGCAATCATGCGACGGGAAACGCATGGATGCTGGAAAAGGAAGGGCAATCATCATGGCTGACTACCAAGAATTCCTGGATTCGATCGATCGCGAAGCCTACCATGCAGGGGAGTGGCAGTGGGAGGAGGACGGCTACACCGTCACCCGCACATACCACTATTCGCCGCCTGGGTGCCACACTTCGTGCGGAATCCTGATCTACGTCAAGGACGGCAAGGTCGAGAAGGTCGAGGGCGACCCGCTCGACCCGTGCACCAACGGAAAGCTCTGCATCAAGTGCCTCATGCTCCCCGAGGCCATCAACAGCCCCCAGCGCGTGAAGTATCCGATGCGCCGCGCGGGCGAGCGCGGAGAGAACAAGTGGGAGCGCATCACCTGGGATGAGGCGCTGGATGAAATCGCCGACTTTATCCACAACGAGCTGGATGCCAAGGGCTTCGGCCGCGAGTCCATTTTCGTGAACCATGGTACCGGCCGCAACATCTCGTCGTGGGTTCCGTTCCTGGGCGGCGCATGCCTGGG
>JAFWGD010000002.1 GCA_017515355.1 Coriobacteriales bacterium | reverse complement strand
ATCGACTCGCAGCAAGACGACGAAGCCGAGTTTCTTGACCATCTCGCGGTTCTCCGCGGTAGTGATGATTCCGCCGCCGCAGCTGATGATCGCTGGATCCATCGTAGCGAGGTACTCCAAGTAGTCGTGCTCGTATTTTCTGAATGCAGCCTCGCCTTCCTCGGCGAAGATGTCCTCGACGCGCTTGCCGACCATCCTCACGATGCCAATGTCGGTATCGAAGGAGACCTTGCCGTATCGCCGCGCCAGCTTGCGCGCGATAGTCGACTTGCCCGCACCGGAGAATCCGATCAGCAGAATATGGTTGGGACATTCGAAATCGGCCATGTCCGAAATCCGTTCGTCATAGATGGTGCCGTGCACCCCTGCCATCACATACAACGATTATAGCCCTAGAGGGCGGCTGCGACGGAAAGCACCATCAAAAGTGCAGAAGGTGCTGCGAGGCATGGGCCCATGGGGAATGTTCCCTTGCGTGCGATGGCGGAGTATGCGATGCCTATGACGCATGCTGCGGCTAGCACCAGAATGCTTTCTGCACCGAGGCCCAGTCCGATGGCCATCCCCATCCTGATGTCGCCTCCGCCTATCGGCGCCTCTCCCCCTCCCCGCGACAAAAGCGCCACGACCAGCAGGATCGCAAGCATCGCGCCGCATCCTATCAGCGATGCGCAAGCTGCCCGAGCGAAGAGCTCCAGCGCCGTCGCCCCAACGCTCGAGAATGCGCAAATCTGCAGGTTGAAGGCCAAGAATGCGATTTGCAGCGGCCTGACCAGCGCAGTTGGGAGCAGCCGCCTTTGAATATCCACGACGCTTAGCTGGCCCAACAGGAGCAAGATCGAGGAGAACGTGACGAAGAGCAATGCGAGAAGCGCCAGCTGCGGCCAGGGATCGACCATGGAAGCGAGCGCGCAAAGGAAGACGCTGGCGGCCAGCACCGCCAGTTCTAGCGCGAGCAGCACCTCCGATGCATGCCCACCATCTCGTTTGGGGACCTCGCCCCTAAGCATCTCCTGCTGGGGCTTGGATGCGGCGATCGGCCGCGGTGCAAATTGCCATGCGCTCCCTACCTTGTCGGCTTCGCATCCTTGAGTATGAGCCGCTCGATCTTCCTGAGGAACAGCGTGTGCGGCAAATCCTTCGTAGCTTGCGGAAGGACGAGAATCGGCTTTATGCCGGCGAGGCGCGAGCCGAAGACATCGGTCATAAGCTGGTCGCCAATCGAAACCGTCGCCTTGCGCTTGCACCCGAGTCGCCTCTTTGCGATATGGTAAGCCAACGGAAACGGCTTCATCGCCTTGTGGACTATCGGCAACCCCAGCTTGGCGGCACGATCGAAAACGTAGCCATGCCAGTTGTTCGAGACGAACGACAGCTTGAAGCCCATCTCCTTGGCTCGCGAGATCCACTCGATGATCGAGTCAGGCACCACTTCGGTGTCGCGCGGCAGTACGGTGTTGTCCATGTCGAGCAAGATGCAATCGAAGCCATCGGCAGCAAGCTGCTCCAGATCGACCTTATCGACCGAGGAGAGGAACTGATATGGCTTGAACAGACCCATGCCCAACGCCTCGATGCCGCTACCTGGAGTTCTTGGCCTTCAGGAAATCATCGTAGCTGGCGAAGAACGAATGGTGACCGTCGTCCTCTGTGACCAGATAGTAGAGGTAGTTGGTCTTATCGGGCTGGGTTGCCGCGACGATCGACTCGACGCTCGGCGAGCAGATCGGTCCTGGGGGCAAACCGGGGTTCTTGTAGACGTTGTAGGGGCTGTCGACCTCGAGGTCGTCGTATGTCACGCCTCCGCCCTTGTACTTGTCGCCGAGAGCGTAGATGATGGCTGCATCGATCTGCAGCGCGATGCCCTGGTCGAGTCGGTTGTAGATGACCGAAGCGACCTTGCCGCGCTCATCTTCGAACCTGGTCTCGCCCTCGATCAGCGAAGCGATCGTAACGATTTCGAGGATGCTGTGGCCGTTGGCGCCATCCAGCGACACTCCAGCTGCGGTGACTTCGGTCTCGAACTGCCTCAGCATCATGCGGACCGCGTCATCGGCGGTAGCGCTATCGCTGATGTCGTAGGTCTTCGGAAGCAGAAAGCCCTCGAGAGAGTTGTTGTAGGCGCCCTTGACGAACGGGAACTCCTCTTCGTATGCCTTGGCGTTGTTGGCGCATGCGAGGAAGTCCTTCTTGGAGATCTTGGTGTTGGCAGCCACGGCATCTGCAGTGGCCTCCACCGTTATTCCCTCGCGTATCGTCACCTTGTTCCCCAAGAACGTCGGTCCCTTGCATAGGACGTCGATCAGCTCGTCTAGGTCCATCAACGTGAGGAGCTTGTACGTGCCGGGCTTCATCTTGGCATCGTCGCCGCGCTCGGCCGCACGGTCTAGGAACTCGCGCTTGTTCGAGATGATGTCGTTGTCGAAGAGGATCTGCGCGATCTCGGTGCCGAGGGCACCCTCGGGGATGGTGATCTCCTTCTCGATGCCTGCCTCGATGTCTGTCTTGGTCTCGCCCTTGTGCTGCATATGCCTGTAATAGAGGTACCCTCCTGCGGCGCCTGCGAGCAGCAATACGATCAGGATGGCGGCGATGACCCCGCCGCGCTTCTTCTTGGGAGGCTTGCTCTCACTGCTCGAGATGGGTTTGTAATGGCCCTGCGCAGTTTGGGTTGCGGTAGGCTGCACGCTAGCGTATTGGCGCGGCGCTGCGGCGTGCTTTCCGTGCGCTGGCTTGTACTCAGGCATCTGTCTCCTCTTCCCTCAGGCTATCGATGTATGTCTGCAAGATGATGGATGCGGCGACCATATCGAGCTTCCCCCTCATATCGCGCTCGGTGAGGCCGCGCTCCCTCATCATGCTCTTCGCTTGCGTGGACGAGAGCCTCTCGTCCTGATAATCGACGGGCACGCCTATGGCCGCGGAAATCGATTCCGCACGCTCGCGTACCCATTTCGCTTGCTCGTTCTCCTCGCCATCCATCGAGATCGGGAGGCCGACGACGATGCGCTCGGGCTCGTAGTCCTCGATGATGTTGCGGAAGCTCCGCGCGTTGCCGAAGACCTCCTGAGATGGCAGAACCTTGACTGGAGACGCAATCGTCGCATCCGCATCGCTCGCGGCGATTCCGGTCCTGACGCGTCCTATGTCCAAGGCGATGAGTCTCAAGGGCTCTCCTGATAACGGACCTTGCCAGCGCATTCGCGGCTGGCGCTTGCAAGCGCTTGAAGCCTAGGCCCCGAAGAATGCCTTCGCCTCGTCGAATGCCTGCTCGAGACCAGCGGCATCCTTGCCTCCAGCCTGTGCCATCGCGGGCTTTCCGCCACCGCGACCGGCAATCGTCGGAGCAAGGGCCTTGATCGCTGCGGAGGCATCGAATCCAGCGGAAACAGCGCCGTCATTGCCTGCAGCGAGCAGCACGGGCTCTCCCTTGGCATTCTTGGAGGCGCAGAATACTGCGAACGGGCTGGCAGCCTTGGCCTTCTTGGCATCCCAGTAATCCTTCAGCTCAGGGATTCCGGCAGCCTCGAAGAGCGAGATCTCGAGCTTGAAGGCCCCTTCGACGCTCTCCTGCTTGGCAGCCTTGAGACCACCCTCGGCTGCGGATGCGCTCTTGGCCCTCTTTAGCTCGGCCTCGAGCTCCTTGATGCGCTTCGCGTTGGACTCGACCTTCGCGACCACGCCCGTCGGGGAGACCTTGAGGGCGCTGGCGGCCTGATCGAGTTCGCCGAGCATCCTATTGACGTATTCGAGCGCGTCATAGCTAGTAACGGCCTCGATACGTCGCGTATTCGCCGCCACGGAGGTCTCGGAAACTATCTTGAAGAAGCCGATCTCGGAGGTATGGCGCACATGGCATCCTCCGCAGAGCTCCTTGGAGTAGTCGCCGCACTCGAGAACCCTGACCACCTCGCCGTACTTTTCTCCGAAGAGAGCGGTGACGCCAGCCTCTCGGGCGCTGGCAAGCGAGCTCTCGTGGTAGGAGACGGCGCCGTCGGCCATGATCTTGCCGTTGACGATGCGCTCGACTTCGGCGATCTGCTCGGGAGTCATGCTCTCGAAGTGCGTGAAGTCGAACCTCAACCTGTTGGGAGCGACGAGCGAACCGGCCTGCTTGACGTGGTCGCCGAGCACTTGGCGAAGAGCGTAGTGCAGGATGTGCGTGGCGGTGTGATTGCGTTCGATGCGACTGCGATGCATCCGATCGATCTGCACGCTTACTGCGCTTCCAACCTCGATCCTGCCTTCGCAGAGCTTGCCGATGTGGCTGATGAGGCCATGCTCTGGGCGCTGGGCATCCGTCACGTCGAAGATGGCGTCTCCGCAGGAGATCTTGCCGATGTCGCCAACCTGTCCGCCCATCTCGCCGTAGAACGGGGTGACGCTGAGGAAGATCTCGCCTTGCGCGCCCTCGCCCTCGAGCGCCTCGACGCGCTGGCCATCGGCGACGATTGCGACAACCTTGGCCTCGCACTCGTCATTGTCGTAGCCGATGAACTCGGTCTCGCCGAACTCCTCGACGATTGCGGGATAGAGGCCCTCGTAGGTAGACCACGCGAGGTCCTTCACATGGCTGCGTGCGCGCTCGCGCTGCTCCTCCATGAGCGCCTTGAAGCCCCCCTCGTCAACCTTGATTCCGCGCTCCGAGCAGAGCTCGAGCGTGAGGTCGAACGGGAAGCCGTAGGTGTCGTGGAGCGTGAATGCCGCGCGTCCGGAAAGTGTGTCGCCCTCAAGCGCATCGATCTCTTCGGCAAGGTAGGCCTGGCCGACAGAAAGCGTCTGACGGAACCTCTCCTCCTCTGCCAGCACAATGCGGCTGATGAGCTCGTGGTTCTCGACGATTTCGGGATAGGCGCAGCCCATCTCGGAGACGACCTCGTCTACGAATTTGCCGAGGAAGGCCTCCTCGATGCCGAGAAGGTGCCCGTAGCGCACGGCCCTGCGGAGCAGGCGGCGCAGGACGTATCCCCTGCCCT
>JAFWGD010000086.1 GCA_017515355.1 Coriobacteriales bacterium | reverse complement strand
GCCATGATTCGGTTCATGAATGACGAGCGAGGACAGATGGCAGTTGAGCTCGCAGCGCTGATTCCGGTGATTCTTGTCATCGCTGCAGTTTCCTTCAATGCGCTCATCTATATGGGCGAATGCGCGAGATTCGATCGAGTTGCTGCCGAAGCTGTGAGGGTATATGGAGCATCTCCTGGATATGGCCAATACTCGGCATCTGCTTGCAATGCCAACATCAAAGCCTTTATCGAGGACTCCTTCGGTGATCGAGAAGGGCTTGATTTCTCCGTAATATCGGTCGATATAGGAGCTATTTCTGGTCATGAGCTGAGATCCTCAACAGGCCTGGTTTTTTCGATCATCCCGAGTAATCGAAAGTATTCTTGCACGATGAGTTACACGCCGATCATGTTCCGTAGCGGTGTTTTTGGAGCCTCCTTTGGGCAAGTTGAGCATGTTTGCGAATTCGTTGTCGATCCTTACAAACCGCAGGGGTTCCTGTAGGGGAGGCCACCTATGGAATTCGAGATTCTGATTGCATCGAGTTGGCTTGCGAGAGCGTGCGGAATGCTGCTTGGCAGGGGAGAGCGGTTAAAGCCCGGCCAGCTGATGGCTTTGCTGTCCTGTAAGTCAGTGCATACGATGTTTATGAAGTATCCGATAGATGTTGCGTTTGTAGATGAGCTGGGCATCGTTTCCAAAGTATGCACGGCGATGCCGCGGGGGAGAATCGTCTACTGCAAGGGAGCTGTTTGCGCATTTGAAAGACGCAGCGTTGACGAAGATTGGTTTAAGCCAGGGGATAAGGTTTTGATTGCTGCGCGAAAAACAACTGAATGCCAGGAAATGCTTTGCACAGCAGGATAGTTTGAAGAAGGTTTGAAATATGAAGATTTGCCCTTGCTGCAAGAGCTTGGTGTTCGACGACATGGACAGATGCTACGACTGCATGCATCCTTTCAAGAAGGTAGTTCTCGAAGGGCTTCCGAAGATCGAAGCTGACGCGGCGAGGCTTGCGAGCGCCAATCCTTCGTCAAATGCTCGATCATCGGAGCCGTCGCAGGAACCTTCGAAGTCGGATTCGTTCACAATTCAGTTCAAAATGCGTGGCTATCCAGCTTTCAAGAAGATCGTGGACGCACAAAACGCAGCCTTGAGCATAGGCAGGTCGGTCGACAACGATGTGATTTGTCCGAATCCGAAGGTCTCGCGACATCATGCTCAGCTCTCCTATTCCAATGGTGAGTTGTGGCTCAAAGATCTAGATTCTAGGAACATGACGTATCTGAACGGTGTTCCAGTGCTTGGAGTTCATAGGGTGCCCGTTGATTCCACGATCACCATATGCGACATGTCCATTTCAGTGGCTAGGGCACATCCATAGGGGAGGGGTGCTGCAGCTACGCTAAAATGAAAAATAATTCGTTTGGTTTTGGTAATTGGAGCGTTGCAATGATCGATTACAAGAAAGTTCTCGTGCAAGTAGCATGCGTGGCTTTGGTGTTCGCGTTTGCAATCGTTGCAGGTTGTTCGCAGCGTGGCTCGTATGCTGGTGGCGAACTTTACTACACGCAGCAGGACGTGCGCGACTCTCCCGAGTGGGTGACCAAGCTCGATGCGGCGCAGGATGAGAACACCAACCAGCTCATCGTTGTAGCAGCAACCGACACCAGCACGGCCTACATCACCATGCACGAGAGGGCCGACGACGGCACCTGGAAGCAGATCATCGCCACGCCTGGATTCATCGGCCTGCAAGGCCTGGGGGATGCGAGCATCAACGACACCTATACGCCGGCGGGAACCTTCACCATCGACAAGGCGTTCGGTTTGGCCGACGATCCTGGCGCCAAGATGGAATACACCAAGGTGGACGACACCTACTACTGGTCTGGCGATGGCCGCCCGGGAATGCACTTCAACGAGCTGGTTTCCACGAACGATCTGCCCGACCTCAACACCGAGGATAGCGAGCATATTGCCGATTTCGAATACGCCTATCGCTACGTGCTGAACATGGGCTACAACGCCGAGTGCGAGTACGATAAGGGCTTCGCGTTCTTCCTGCACAGCTTCCGCGTGAACCGCCCCTACACCGGCGGATGCGTGGCGGTGCCCGAGGACATAATGCGCTTCATCATGCAGCACGCAGAGCCAGGCTGCAAGATCACCATCGACTCGCTCGAGAACTTCGGGGGAGACCTCGACGCATAGAGCTGTCTCGATTTGCAAGGAAGGGGAGGCCGCGTTCCTGCGAACAGGGACGTGGCCTCTCTGCTTTCCAAAAGCTCGCCATACACGCAATGCGAATGCATTTCGGCCAAACCAGACGTGCGCTTTATTCAACAACATGCGAAAATGTCTTCGAGTAATTCACCGATCGCAAAAAGGAGCGACCGAACAATGCTAGAAATCAAGAACCTTTGCTTCAGCGTTGACGGCGATGTTCGCGGCACCAAGCTCGAGATCATCGACAACCTGTCGCTGACAATCGAAGATGGATGCTTTGCAGTGATAACCGGCCCCAACGGCGGCGGCAAATCCACCTTGGCAAAGCTCATCATGGGAGTCGAGAAGCCCACGTCTGGCCAAATCATCTTCGACGGCGTTGACATCACGGATATGCCAATCCATGAGCGCGCCCATCTGGGCATCGGCTATGGATTCCAGCAGCCCGCGCGCTTCAAGGGTATGACCGTCCGCAAGCTGCTCTCGATTGCTGCTGGCCAGAAGATGGCCGCGTGCGAATGCAACGAATATCTCTCGAGGGTTGGCCTTTGCTCGAGCGAATATCTCAACCGCGAGGTGGACAAGAGCCTCTCCGGAGGAGAGCTCAAGCGCATCGAGATCGCGACGATCCTCGCCGCAGATCCCAAGCTCGCCATCTACGACGAGCCCGAGGCCGGCATCGACCTCTGGAGCTTCGACCGCCTCACCGAGACCTTCAAGGATCTTCACAACGAGCGCAGCGATCGCTCGATCGTCATCATCTCGCATCAGGAGCGCATCATCAATCTCGCCGACAAGATCATCCTCATCAACGAGGGCAAGGTCGAGAAGTCCGGCCCGAAGGAAGAGATGATCGATGAGCTGGGATTCAGCCTCTCTAAGACGAGCAATCCCGCATGCACGCTCATCCCGCGCACCATAGCGATCTAAGGAGCTTCACGAATGGATCTTACGCAAGTCGACGCCGCTCTTCTCGAGCAAATCGCAAACATTCACGCGCGCCCAACCGGCGCATTCAACATCCGCAAGGACGGCCAACTCGTCGAGCGCTCAAACAGCGCGAACATCGAGATCGCCACTAAGACCGACAACCCCGGCATCGACATCCACATCAAGCCGGGCACCAAGGGCGAAACCGTCCACATTCCGGTGATCATCACCGCATCCGGTCTCACCGACGTCGTCTACAACACCTTCTACATCGGCGATGATAGCGACGTTTACATCGTCGCTGGCTGCGGCATCCACAACGCAGGCAAGGACAAGAGCCAGCACGACGGCATCCACACCTTCTACCTCGGCAAGAATGCGCACGTCTACTACCTCGAGAAGCACTACGGCGAGGGCGAGGGCACTGGCGAGCGCGTGCTCAACCCGGTGACCAACGTCTATTGCGAGGAGGGCTCTTATTGCGAGATGGAGATGGTCCAGCTCAAGGGCGTGACCTCCACCGTCCGCGAGACCAACGCGGTCCTCGGCGCCGGCGCAAAGCTCGTCCTCACCGAGAAGCTGCTCACCCACGACCAGCAGAAGGCGACCTCCAACATGAAGATCGAGCTCGAGGGCGAGGACTCCTCGGTTCAGGTAATCTCGCGCAGCGTCGCGCAGGACACCTCGGTGCAGATCTTCAACCCGCTCGTCATCGGCAAGACCAAGTGCAGCGGCCACGTGCAGTGCGACGCGATCATCATGAACGGTGCCGTCGTCAAGGCGATTCCCGGCATCGAGGCGCATTGCGAGGATGCCATGCTGATCCACGAGGCGGCCATCGGCAAGATCGCTGGCGAGGAGATCATCAAGCTCG
>JAFWGD010000085.1 GCA_017515355.1 Coriobacteriales bacterium | reverse complement strand
TTCATGATCTCCTACGGAATGATGGGAATGCCCTGGCTCATGAACAAGATGACCCCGGATATGTACCACCCTGGCCTGCACAACCTGCCCTACATCCGCGCCGTCAAGGAGGGCGTCAAGAAGGCCAAGGTCTCCGCAGTCGGAACCATCGAGACGATGGAGAACGCCGAGATGATCCTCGCCAACGGATGGGCAGACTTCATCGCGATGGCACGCCCGTTCATGGCCGACCCGAACCTCGTCAACAAGGCTGCCCGCAATCAGGAGGCGGACATCGCTCCCTGCATGCGCTGCAACTACCACGGCCGCATCGCGATGTGGCACCGCATCGGCTGCGCGGTCAACCCGTTCTGCGGCCGCGAGGGCGAGTTCCCCAAGGGCTATGTCCCCAAGACCGATCACCCGAAGAAGATCATGATCATCGGAGGAGGCCCTGCCGGCCTGCAGGCTGCAATCACCGGCGTGGAGAGGGGCCACGACGTCACGGTCTACGAGAAGACCGACAAGCTCGGCGGCATGTTCAACCACGCCCCGATCCTCCCCTTCAAGGAACGCGTCAAGGCATTCTACGATTGGTTCATGCCGCGCGCTGAGAACTGCGGCGCCAAGTTCGTCATGAACACCGAGGTCACCAAGGAGCTCGTCGAGGCCGAGAAGCCCGACGTGGTCATCATCGCCGCCGGTGGAGAGTTCTACACGCCAGATATCAAGGGCGTCGACGGCAAGAACGTCGACTTCGCCTGGAAGGCCGATGAGGGCCTGTTCGAGGTCGGCGACAAGGTCGTCATCATCGGCGCCGGCGTCGTCGGACTCGAGAGCGCGCTCAACCTCGTGCGCGAGGGCAAGCAGGTCACGGTCCTCGAGTATCAGGATCGCTCCCAGATCAAGGGTCTCGCGGCCAGCTGGACGCTGCCCGATATGGTCAACGAGGAGGGCGGCCAGGTCATCTACAACGTAGCTGTCAACGAGATCTGCGAGGACAAGGTCATCTACATCGAGCGCGGATCCGCGAAGTTCGTCGAAATCGAGGCCGACACCGTCCTGCTGGCCACCGGCCTCAAGCCGAACAAGGCGCTCATCGAGGAGATCTATCACAACGACGCCGTGAGCGAGGGCGACATCTTCATCATCGGAGACGTCAAGGAATCCCGCACCGTCGGCGACGCGATCAACGAGGGCTTCGATATCATGGCCCATATCTAGGAGCACAAGGCAGGACGCTGCAACTGGCAACTCCTGATCGTAGCGAATCGAACGGCTTGGCTGAAAATCGCCAAGCCGTTCTTTTTCGAGCCACATACACGCGCTCTGTTCCATATCTTTCGCCCAACTTGGCAAACCTGTGCAGAAATGCTAGGAAAGTGCCGCAAACCAGCCGTTTTTTGGCGCGCGCGATGCTAGAATCTATTCCGTATGCTTTGCATCGGAAAAGGAAACGATTTAGGAGGTAAGCATGGCATCTGAATTCAAGCATGTGTTCACGCCGATCGACGTTCGCGGCGCACACTACAAGAACCGCATCGAGGTGTCTCCGCACGTTCCCGTTTGGGGCGGAACCGACGGAATGGTCACCCATGAGGTCAAGGAGTTCTTCCACGCGTACGCGCGCGGCGGAGCAGCGCATGTGAACATGGGCAACTGCTCGGTCGATATGGCAACCGCCAAGGACGAGGTCATGCAGATCGACCTCTCCCGCGACGAGGTCATCCTCGGCCTGAACGACCTGGTCGAGACCTGCGAGCGCTACGGCGCGCACATCTCCCCCGAGATCTGCCACTGCGGCCGCGGCGCAGGCAAGTACTATCCGGACAACCTGCGCTGGGGACCGTCTGACATCCCGCTGCCCGAGCAGGAGATCATCTACAAGGCCAAGGGCCAGCATGCCCCGGCGGTCATCCCGCTGACCAAGGAGCGCATCTACGAGATCATCGACCAGTTCGGCGCGGCAGCAGAGCGCTGCAGGAGGGCCGGCTTCAAGCACCTCACCATCCACGGCGCCCACGGCAACCTGATCAACCAGTTCATGTCGCCCATGTCCAACACCCGCGGCGACGAGTACGGCGGAAGCCTTCAGAACCGCATGCGCTTCGGCATGGAGGTCATGGAGGCAATCCGTGCGGCAGCCGGCGACGACATGGTACTGGAGATGCGCATCTCCGACGAGCACGACATCCCCAACGGCATCCCCACCGAGGAGCTGGTGGAGATGTGCAGGATGTACGAGCAGTACTGCGACATCTTCATGATCTCCTACGGCATGATGGGAATGCCCTGGCTCATGAACAAGATGACCGCTGACATGTATCATCCCAACATGCACAACCTGCCCTACATCCGCGCCGTCAAGGAGGGCGTCAAGAAGGCCAAGGTCTCCGCAGTCGGAACCATCGAGAACATCGAGAACGCCGAGATGATCCTCGCCAACGGATGGGCCGATTTCGTAGCATTCGCGCGTCCGTTCATGGCCGACCCGAACCTCGTCAACAAGGCTGCCCGCAACAAGTACGACGAGACCGTCCCCTGCATGCGCTGCAACTACCACGCACGCATCGCCAAGTGGCACCGCATCGGCTGCGCGGTCAACCCATTCTGCGGCCGCGAGGGCGAGTTCCCCAAGGGCTATGTCCCCAAAACCGATCGCCCGAAGAAGATCATGGTCATCGGCGGCGGCCCTGCTGGAATCCAGGCTGCAATTACCGGCGCCGAGATGGGCCACGACATCACCGTCTACGAGAAGACCGACAAGCTCGGCGGAAACTTCAACCATGCTCCGGTCCTCCCCTTCAAGGGCTGCGTCAAGAAGTTCTATGACGTCTTCATGCCGAAGGTAGAGGTCGCAAAGGCCAATGGCGCCAAGTTCGTCATGAACACCGAGGTAACCAAGGAGCTCGTCG
>JAFWGD010000008.1 GCA_017515355.1 Coriobacteriales bacterium | reverse complement strand
GTGGTTCAAGGACTCCAAGGGCTGGTGCTACGTCGGTGAGGACGGCAAGATGCTCACCAACGGCTTCGCCCCGGATTCCAAGGGCCAGTGCTACGTCGGCTCCGAGGGCTACATGATCACCGACACCAAGTGGATAAAGGTCGACGGAATCTGGTACCACGTCACCAAGGGCTATATGGACACCAGCAAGTGGTTCAAGGACTCCAAGGGCTGGTGCTACGTCGGTGAGGACGGCAAGATGCTCACCAACGGCTTCGCCCCAGACTCCAAAGGCATGTGCTATATCGGAGATGCTGGCTACATGGTCGTCGCAACTCAGCTCGTCGAGTTCGAGGGCGACACCTACGGCATCGAAGACGGCTACATGGTGATCAACGGTAGCATCAACGTTGGTGGCGTGACCTACGAGTTTGGCGAGGATGGCAAGCTGATAGCGCAGGATGAGGCTATGAGCTAGGCCGCTTGAGGGGCCCCATTGCCCGTGATGCAAGCAGCAAAGCAAAGGGCCCGTCGATAATCGGCGGGCCCTGCTGCTTGTTTGAGGAGGGGAGTGCTGCTAGCAGATCTCGACGACCCATCCCTCGGGGCCTTCGAGCTCGCCGCTCTGGATGGAGGTCAGCGTGCTGCGAAGCTTGGCCATGACCGGGCCGGAGCTAACGGAGCCGTCGGGGAACTCGACGTTGATGCCCTCTGCCTCGATGTGGCCAACCGGGCTGATGACCGCAGCGGTTCCGCAGAGCCCGCATTCGACGAAGTCGCCCGCGAGAACCTCGTCGAACTTGACCGGGCGCTCGATGACAGTCATTCCGAGGATGTCCTTGGCGACGGTGACGAGCGAACGACGGGTGATCGACGGGAGGATCGAGTCGGTGAAGCTCTGGGGCACGATGAGGTCGCCTGCCTTGTCGACGAAGATGATGTTCGCGCCGCCGGTCTCCTCGACGTAGGTGCGGGTCTGCGAATCGAGATACATGTTCTCGGCGTAGCCCTTGGAATGCGCAAGCTCGCCTGGATAGAGGCTCATCGCATAGTTGAGGCCAGCCTTGATGTTGCCGGTGCCGTGCGGCGCCGCGCGGTCGAAATCTGCGACGGTGATGGTGACCGCGACGTCTCCGCCCTTGAAATACGGACCGACTGGGGTGACGAGGATGCGGAACTGGTATTCCTCTGCTGGCTTGACGCCGATGACGTTGCTAGTGGCGATCATGAACGGGCGGATGTAAAGCGTGGCGCCCGAACCGAACGGAGGCACCCAAGCCTCGTTGGCCTTGACGACCATCTTGACGGCCTCGACGAACTTGTACTCGGGGAAGGGGGGCATGCAGAGCCTGCGCGCGGAATCGGCCATGCGCGCCGCATTGAGGTCGGGGCGGAAGCAGACGATCCTGCCATCGGCGGTGGTGTACGCCTTCAAGCCCTCGAAGATCTCCTGGCAATAGTGGAAGATTCCAGCGCACTCGCTGAGTGTGAGGGTGTGGTCATCGGTAAGGCCGCCCTCTTCCCACGCGCCGTTTTTGAAGTTGCAGACGTAGCTGTAGTCGGTTGGGATGTATGCGAATGAGAGATTCGCCCAATCCAGATTCTTCTTCTCAACTGCCATGGCGTTTCCTTTCGTCGCAGATTCATGGTCTTGTTTGCATTTTAATACGTGTTTTCGCTGGTGGTTGGGGATATGCGCGGAAGCGGCATGAGCGTTTCATATGCGGCTTGTGCGGCGCGGAGAGGCTGGCGGATTGTCCGAATTCGCTGCAAAGCAAAGCAGCCGCCCGGTACCCCAAGCGGCTGCAAAGGCTTCAGATCGTTGCCTGCTGGCTATTCCACGCCCATGAACTCGAGCATCGACTTCGCCGCCTGTTTGCCGGCACCCATCGCGAGGATGACGGTGGCAGCGCCTGTGACGGCATCGCCGCCAGCGTAGACGCCCTCGCGCGTGGTGGCTGCGCTCTCCTCATCGGCGACGATGCAGTTCCACTTGTTGAGGTCGAGTCCCTCGGTGGTCTGGCCGATGATCGGATTGGCCCTTGTGCCGAGCGCCATGATCACAGCGTCGCATTCCATGGTGAACTCGGAGCCCTCGATCGGAACCGGGCGGCGCCTGCCGGAGGCATCGGGTTCGCCGAGTTCCATCTTGATGCACTCCATGCCGCAGACGTAGCCGTTCTCGTCGCTGAGAATCTTCACGGGGTTGCGAAGGAGGTTGAACTCAACTCCCTCCTCGATGGCATGCTGGACTTCCTCGGCGCGAGCCGGGAGCTCCTCCATCGAGCGGCGATAGACGATCATGACCTTCTCCGCACCCATGCGAAGTGCGCTTCTGGCCGCATCCATAGCGACGTTGCCGCCTCCGATGACCGCAACGCAGCGGCTCCTCGGAGCCGGGGTGTCGTAGTCTTCCCTGAACGCCTTCATGAGGTTGATGCGCGTGAGGTACTCGTTGGCGGAGAAGACGCCGAGGAGCGTCTCGCCCTCGATGCCCATGAACATCGGAAGCCCCGCGCCGCTGCCCACGAAGATCGTCTCGTAGCCATCCTCGAAGAGCTCGTCGATGGTCATGGTGCGGCCGATTACGACGTCCTTGCGGAACTTGACGCCGAGATCCTCGAGCCCCTCGACCTCGCGCTTGACGATGGCCTTGGGAAGACGGAACTCGGGGATGCCATAGACGAGAACGCCGCCGCACTCGTGGAACGCCTCGAATACGGTTACGTCGCAGCCAGCCATAGCGAGGTCGCCGGCGCAGGTGAGCCCTGCGGGGCCAGAGCCTACGATAGCGACCTTGTGGCCGTTGGGGACGATCTCGATACTGCGCTTTTCGCTATGCTCGATATGCCAGTCGGCGACGAAGCGCTCGAGCCTTCCGATTGCCACTGGCTCGGACCTCAGCCCGCGAATGCATTTGGACTCGCACTGGGTTTCCTGCGGGCAGACGCGGCCGCAGACTGCAGGCAGCGAGTTGGTCGATGCGATGATCTCATAGGCCTGCTCGAACTCTCCCTCGACGACCTTCTGGATGAAGTCAGGGATGTGCACGAGAACGGGGCATCCTTCGATGCACACCGGCTTCTTGCAGTTGAGGCACCTGGCTGCCTCCTCCTGTGCCATCTCGGCGGTGTATCCGCATGCTACCTCGTCGAAGTTCTTCGCCCTGGCCTTGGGGTCCTGCTCGGGCATTGCAACCTTGGTTGGGCTCATGTTAGGCATGGCGCACACCTCCCGTCAGATTGCAGATATGTTCCTTGCCGTGCGCTTCCTGCTCCTTGTAATAGCCGTTGCGCCTGATCAGCTCGTCGAAGTCGACGGAGTATCCATCGAAGTCCGGGCCGTCGACGCACGCGAACTTCATCTCGCCATTGATAGATACCCTGCAGCAACCGCACATTCCAGTGCCATCGATCATGATCGGGTTGAGGCTGACCATGGTCGGAACATCGAAGGGCTTTGCAGTTGCGACGACGAACTTCATCATGATCACAGGGCCGATCGCGATGACGCAGTCGTACTTTTCGCCAGCTTCGAGAAGCTGCTGGAGCTTGGTGGTGGTGAAGCCGTGCTCGCCAGTGGTTCCGTCGTCGGTCATCAGGTAGTAGTTGTCGCACATCCCGCGCATCTCCTCTTCAAGGATCACGATGTCCTTGGAGCGGAAGCCGGCGATGATGTCGACCTTGGAACCCTGCTCATGGAGCGCCTTGGCGATCGGCATCGCGATTGCGCATCCCACGCCACCGCCCACGACGGCAACGCGGTCGAGCCCCTCGATCTCGGTGGGCTTGCCAAGCGGGCCTGCGAAGTCAGCAAGGCAGTCGCCCGCTTCGAGAGTGTCGAGCTGCATCGTGGTCTTGCCGACGATCTGGTAGATGACCTGTACGGTGCCAGCCTCGCGATCGCATCCCGCGATTGTGAATGGCACCCTTTCTCCAAATTCATCCGTCCTCAGGATGATGAATTGGCCTGCCTTCGCCTTCTTGGCGACGGCAGGTGCCTCTACATCGATGAGCGTGACGTTGGAATTCAGCCTTCTTTTGTTGCAGATTTTGAACATCGGCTGCATTCCCCCTTTCTTCCTTCGGTCTGACGCTGCGTTGCGGGTCAACTCAGCGCGTTTGTTAAACCTTTCAGCAAACTAAAACTACCAAACCCGTATTTGACATGGAGTCGCATTGCAAAACCATTTACATATGCAAACCTTGCAAATTCGGCCGAAAGCCATTTGCAAATGCCTCTGGGGCCAGCAAAACTCCAGAGGTGCGATTTCCTAAAGAACAGTGCGTTGCAATTGCGCCTTTAAGTCAACATCAGTTTAGCATTTAAGGGTAATAGCGAACGATAATCCGCTATTTGACACGATAAGCGTATTGGATGAAAGCATATTGAGCAAATCGGGACATTTCCGATTTTGCTAATATGTAGAGCGCCAACATGCGGGCGATTCTTGGTTGCCGTTTGCGATACAAATGTACCAAATAAACGGGAGCGCATTGCTGTTTACATTAGTAATAACGATATAATGTTCAGTATTAGATTACTTGAAGTTCAAGTATAGAACAGTTCACTTAGGATGTGTTTCATATGAGCGATTTCATTCTCATGACCGATGCGACGTGCGATCTCGACCTCGAGACCCTCGATGCCTGGGACGTGCCTTGCATCCAGATGACCTTTACCTTCGACGGCGACGACAACGTCTACCAGAATTCCGATGTCCCAGCGGCAGAGTTCTACGCACGCATGAGGGGAGGGGAGGTCGCGCATACTTCCGCCATCAACGAGGCGACCTTCCGCGCTGTCTTCTCCGAGCAGCTCGAAAAGGGCAACGACATCCTCTACATCTGCTTCTCCTCCGGTCTGAGCGGAACCATCGATGCCGCCCGCAATGTGGCCGATGAGCTGATGGCAGAGCATCCGGAGCGCCGCATCCGCGTCGTCGATTCGCTCTGCGCTTCCACGGGCCAGGGTTTGCTGGTCGACCTCTGCAGGCGCAAGCGCGACGAGGGATGCTCGCTCGACGAGGTTGGCGACTTCGCAGAGGAGATCCGCCTGAAGGTCATCCATTGGTTCACCGTCGAGGACCTGATCTACCTTAAGCGCGGCGGCCGCATCGGAGGAGCTGCGGCGCTCTTCGGCAGTGCGATCAACATCAAGCCGGTCCTCTACACTGCCAACGACGGCACCCTCACCAGCGCCTCCAAGACGCGCGGCAGGAGAAAGTCGATCGGAGCGCTGGCCAACATGTTCGCCGAGACCTATGTCGCCGACTATCCCGCTCCTATCTACATAGGTCATGGCGATTGCCTCGAGGATGCCGAGTATCTCGCCAAGCTGCTCAAAGAGCGCTATGGCGCCGAGGTCGATGCTTTCTACAATATCGGGCCGACGATCGGTGCGCATTCCGGTCCCGGAACGCTTGCGCTCTTCTACATCGGAACCGAGAGGTTCGGATAGGGCATACGGCGTTGCGAATCTGCAGGTTGAAGGCTGGAAATGCAACGGGAGCGAGGGCCAATCCCCGCTCCCGTTTCCTTGTTGCGGTGCAGTTGAGTGCCCGACGCGCCGCTCTTAGTAGTTCTCGGCGTTGATCTCGAAGTATGCCCTCGGGTGGTCGCAGACCGGGCAGATCTCGGGGGCCTCGGTGCCGATGACGATGTGTCCGCAGTTGCGGCATTCCCAGATCTTGACCTCGCTCTTGGAGAAGACCTCCATCGCCTTGACGTTGCGCAGAAGCGCGCGATAGCGCTCCTCGTGGTGCTTCTCGATAGCCGCGACGGCGCGGAACTTCGCCGCGAGCTCTACGAAGCCCTCCTCCTCGGCGGTCTTGGCGAAGCCCTCGTACATATCGGTCCACTCGT
>JAFWGD010000084.1 GCA_017515355.1 Coriobacteriales bacterium | reverse complement strand
TTCTGATGTCGCACGGCAGCGGCGGCACCATGATGAAGCGAATCATCGACGAGGTCTTCCTCAAGGCGTTCGGCGATTGCCCAGAGGCTCGCGGCGACGATGCGGCAGTCTGCGAGATCGCAACGCCTGGCAGCGACTCCCCCACCCGCATAGCGCTCTCAACCGATACATTCGTCGTGACACCGCGCTTCTTCCCTGGCGGAAACATAGGGCGCCTCGCGGTCTGCGGCACCGTCAACGATGTGGCCACCTCGGGCGCGCAGGTCCGCTACCTTTCCTGCGGATTCGTCCTCGAGGAGGGCCTCCCGATCGCCGACCTCGAGCGCATCTGCGCTTCGATGGCCGAAGCTGCAAGCGAAGCTGGCGTGAGCATCGTCACGGGCGACACCAAGGTCGTCGGCCAGGGCTCCTGCGATGGCCTCTTCATCAATACCACCGGCGTCGGCGTCGTTGCAGAGGGCATCGAGCTTTCAGGTGCGAACTGCAAGCCCGGCGACAAGATCCTCATCTCCGGCACCATAGGCGACCATGGCATAGCAATCATGTCGACGCGCGAAGGGCTCTCCTTCTCCACGACAATCGAGTCGGATGCCGCGCCGCTCAACCATCTGATATCCAACGTCCTCGGAGCCGCCCCCGGCGTTCGCTGCTTCCGCGACCCAACGCGCGGCGGCCTCGCTTCGACGCTCAACGAGCTCGCATCGCAAAGCGGAGTCTCGATGGTTGTGCGCGAGTCGGCCGTCCCGGTTTCGAGCCAAGTGCGCGGCTGCTGCGAGATGCTCGGATACGATATCTACCAGGTGGCCAACGAGGGCAAGATGGTCTGCGTCGTCGCTCCGGAGGATGCGCAGGCGGCGCTTGACGCGATGCGCGCCTCGAAATACGGAGAGAACGCGGCGATCATCGGGGAAGTTGTCGAGATTTCCGATAATGGCCATCCTCTGGCATACGTCTCCACGGATTTCGGTTCGAGGCGTATCATGGACATGTTGGTTGGAGAGCAACTCCCAAGGATCTGCTGAGGTTAGGAGCAGACGATTTCCGAGCGCGACAGAAGATAAGACCGAGGACGCGAGCAACGCAGTTCCAACTCGCGCGGCGGGCAAAGGCAGCCCGATCCGCGCGCTCGCCAGCGCTCCTCTAACTCGAGCGATGGCCGTCGGCGCGTAGAGCCGCAGCGTCGGTCTCAACAGCATCCTCAGCAGCACCCAGCGAACCGCCCCGCCAATGCCAGCGCTCCCAGCAAGCGCCCGGTTAGCGCCAAGTCCGCTCAGGGCAAAGGCGGGAAGAAGGGCAGGAGCAGAAGCAAGCTGCCCGCCCTTATCCTGCTGCTCATCGCAATCGCGCTCATCGCCTTCCTCGCATTCAAGATCATCCCCGCCAGCTGCAGCAACGACTCGACGATCCAAGACGACAGCATCGCAGTCGAAAGCGATACCTCGCAGGCCGATGGAGACGGCCGCATCACGATGACGCTCGGCGGCTCGCAGGAGACCAACGTTCTCGTCGGCGAGGAGTACCTCGAAGCCGGATGCCATGCGGTCGATGCGGAGGATGGCGACATCACCGACAAGGTCGATATCTCCGGCAAGGTCAAGACCGACAAGCCTGGCGACTACACGATCACCTACAAGGTGAAGAACTCTGCTCGCCAGAAGGCCGTCAAGCAACGCACGGTCCACGTGGTCGAGAAGATGGACAAGAACACCAAGGGCATCCCGGTGCTCATGTACCACTACGTCTACACGAAGGACGACAAGCCAGACGAGCTCAACTCCAATTGGATCCTCGACACAGAGTTGGAAAAGCAGCTCAAATGGCTGACCGATGAAGGCTACTACTTCCCCTCCTACCAGGAGCTGCGTGCATGGATCGACGGGAAGCACTCGCTGCCTGCGAAGAGCGCTATCCTCACGTTCGACGACGGCAACGCGCACTTCCTCAAGTACGGCATCCCGCTGCTCGAGAAATACAAGGTGCCCGCCACGTCGTTCATCATCTGCGACCGCGACGCCAGCGCAAAAAACATCATCAAGTACGCCAGCGAGTACATCACCTTCCAGTCGCACTCCTACGGCATGCACACCGCGGGTACGCACCAGATTGGTCACAGCGGCAAGATCTACGACCTGAGCGCTGCAGAAGTCAAGGCCGATCAGGAGAAGTGCAAGAAGCTGCTGGGCACCAACGAGGCGTTCGCATATCCGTACGGCGACGTTTCGGACGTTGCGCCCGCAGCGCTGGCCGAGACCGGACTGCTCTGCGCATTCACGACCGAGTACGGAAAGTGCAAGATCGGTGCCGATCCGATGAGGCTGCCCAGAGTGAGGGTGCAGGGCGACAACAGCCTTGAGGGGTATAAGGCTTCGGTCGAGAACTAGCGCGACGAGAAGAACACGCGGTTTTCGCGTGCTCCCTGCAAATCAGTTGACATGGAATCGGCGATGCTCGCGCGAGCGCTGCATCCGCACTCCCCTACAGGTCGGAGACCAGGTGGTTGAGCGCGTTTAGGTACGCGCGCGTCGACGAAACGATGATGTCTCCGTCGGCACCTCGGCCGGTGTAGATCTTCCCGCTCGCGCTGCGGATCTTCAGAGCCGCCTCGCCAAGTGCGTCGATACCCCGCGTGATCGAATTGATGCTGAACTCGATCAGCTCGTGTTCGGCCTGGATTATCTCGTTGACCGCCTTGAACGCCGCATCGATCGGGCCGGTTCCGTAGACGCAAGCGATATGCTCCTCGCCCTCGCGATCGACTAGGCAAAGCGTTGCGGTGGGCGTCAGCGGATAACCCGTCGAAACCTGGATCGACTTGAGCTTGTAAGCGCTGTCTACGCTGCGCGAGAACTCCTCAACAAGGGCCTCGAGGTCCTCGTCGTAGACCTCCTTCTTCTTGTCGGCGAGCTCGATGAAGGCGCTGAAGACCGCATTGAAGGCCTCATCATCGAGCGTGTAGCCCAGCTCCTCGATCTTGTGCGCGACGGCCGCCTTGCCGCTCCTGGCAGTCAGCAGTATCGCGGAATCGGTTGCGCCGACGCTCTCCGGCGTGATGATCTCGTAGGTCGACGGATCCTTGATCACGCCGTCCTGATGGATGCCCGAGGAATGTCTGAAGGCGTTCGAGCCGACGATCGCCTTGTTCGGCTGCACGTAGATTCCCGAGACGTTGGCGACAAGCTTCGAGGCGCGCGTGAGCTCCTTGGCGACGATGTCGGTGTAGGCATCGAGCTCCTCGCCGTGGAGCTTGATCGCCATGACGACCTCTTCGAGCGCGGTGTTGCCCGCACGCTCGCCGAGGCCGTTGATCGTGCACTCGACCTGCGTCGCGCCATTGCGAACGCCCTCGAGCGCGAGAGCCGTCGCCATGCCGAGATCGTTGTGGCAATGGACCGCCACGGTGACGTTCTCGATGCCGGCGACGTGCTCCATCAGATACTTGATTCGCGCCCCGAACTCATCGGGCATGTTGAAGCCGGTGGTGTCGGGGATGTTGATCGTCGAGGCGCCGGCAGCGATGGTCGCCTCGCAGATTCGTGCGAGGAACTCGTAGCTGCTGCGGCCCGCATCCTCGGCGTAGAACTGCACGTCATCGACAAGGTTGCGCGCATGCTTGACAGCATGGACCGCAAGGTCGATCGCCTCCTCCTCTGAGATGCGCAGCTTATGGATCAGGTGCTGCGGGCTGACTCCGAGGCCAGTGTGGATCCTCGGTCGCTTGGCGTTTGCGAGCGCCTCGGCCGCTACATCGATGTCACGATCGACCGCGCGGGAGAGCGCGGTCACCACGGCCTTGTCGCCGACAAGCTCGGCTATGCGAACAGTCGACTCGAAGTCGCCCGGGCTGGAAACCGGGAAGCCGGCTTCGATGATATCGACGTTGAGACGCAGAAGCTGAGCGGCGATCTTAAGCTTCTCATCCGCGTTCATCGATGCACCCGGAGACTGCTCCCCGTCGCGCAGCGTAGTGTCGAATATCCAAATCTTGCGTCCCATTGCAACTCCTATAGCGAATTTGGCCTTATCTTTTAGTTTATCAACTAGAGGCTTATATACCAAATTCCATGCAGGTCGAATGCGTTTGCGAGCTTCTCCTTGACGCTCTCGGTGCAGGGGTCATCGATGTTGAAGACTACCGTGGCGATGTCGGACTTGTCCTTGCCGTCGCAGACCTCCATCCGGGCGATGTTGATCTGCGCGTCGCCAAGGATCGAGCAGACCTTGCCCATCCTGCCCGGCCCGTCGACGTACTGCATGATCAGCATGTTCTCGCTCGGCATGATGTCGAACTTGTAGCCCTGGATGTCAACGATGCGGATGTCGCCCTCGTCGCCGGTAAGCGTCAGCGCCAGCTCGACATCCTTGCCCTTCGCGCGACCGCGCAGCCGCACCATCGAGGTGTATCCGGTGCGCGAGTCGGAGGTGGCGAGGTCGAGGTGAATGCCCTTGATGTCGGCGAGGTAGTTGGCGTTGACGAGGTTGACCTTGTCGTCTGAGGTCTCGTCGATGATGCCCATGAGGACCGCCGTGCCGAGCATCTGAGGATCGAACGCCGCGAGCTCGCCGAAGGTCATCACCTGCAGCGCGGAGATCGAATCGCTGGCGAGCTGCGAGAGCATCCTGCCGGCGGTTTCGCACGCGCTGACGTAGGGCGTGATCGCAGCGAGAACGTCGTTGTCGTACTGGCTGACGTTGAGCGCGGTTGGAACCATCTCGCCGCGCAGGCCCGCCATCACGAACTCGGCGATCTGCTCGCCCGCGCGATCCTGCGCCTCCTTGGTAGAGGCGCCGAGATGCGGGGTGAGAATGACGTTGGGAAGTCCGTGGACGGGTGAATCGGTGCAAGGCTCCTTCTCGTAGACGTCAAGCGCCGCACCGGCGATCTTGCCGTTCTTGGCCGCCTCGGCGAGCGCATCGATGTCGTATATGCCGCCGCGCGCGGCGTTGACGAGGTAGACAGTGGGCTTCATCATCGCGAACTGCTCGGGGCCGAACATCCCGATCGTCTCCTTCGTCTTGGGGAGATGGACGGTGATGAAGTCAGCCTGCGGGAGGATTTCCTCGAGCGAGTCGTAGACGGTGACGCCGAGGGCTTGAGCGCGCTCGGGCGAGATGTAGGGATCGTACCCGATGAGCCTCATGCCGAAGGCCGCCGCGCGCTTCGCGACGAGCGTGCCGATCCTGCCGAGACCGAAGATCGCAAGCGTCTTCTCGTAGAGCTCGTTGCCTGAGAATTTGCTGCGCTCCCAAAGGCCCGCCTGCATCGATGCATTGGCCTGCGCGGTCTTGCGCGCGCTCGCGAGCATCAGCGCGAACGTCTGCTCTGCCGCCGAGATCACGTTCGAAGTCGGAGCGTTGCAGACGATTACGCCCTGCTCGGTGGCGGCGTCGACGTCGACGTTGTCGACGCCCACGCCAGCGCGGCCGATTATCTTGAGGTTGGTGCCGGCTTCGATGATCGCGCGCGTCACCCTCGTGGCGCTTCTGATGATGATCGCATCGTAGTCGGCTATGATCCTGATGATCTCCTCCTCGGGCAAGCCAGTGTTGACGTCGACGTCATAGCCGTTGTCGCGAAGGCTCGCAATGCCCTTCTCGGAGATCTTATCTGCAATGAGAATACGCATGTCTAGCCTTCCATCAGAACCGCTTCGGCGGCCTTGATTCCACTGCCGGCCTCGAATTCATAGCCCATCTCCTTGAGCGTCATCTCAAGGGCGGCGATGCAGACGATGACATCGAAGTCGCCAACATAGCCGAGGTGTCCGATGCGAATGATCTTGCCCGCATAGTCCTCCTGGCCGCCGGCGATAGTGACGCCGTACTTGTTCTTCATGATCGAGACGAGCTGCTTGCCGTCGAGACCCTCGGGTACCCAAACCGGAGTGACCGCGTTGCCGCGGCCCTCAGCGGGTGCGAAGAGCTCGAGACCGATGGCCTCGCAGGCCTGGCGCACTGCCTCGGCGAGCTTGGCATGGCGCGCGATGATGTTCTCCATGCCCTCTTCCTTCATGAGCTTGAGGGACTCGGCGAGGCCGATCATCAGCGAAACCGCCGGCGTGAACGGGGTGGTGTCCTTCGCGAGATTGGCCTTGTACTTCTTCCAGTCGAAGTAGAACTTGGGAAGCGTGGAGCGCTCATAGGCCTTCCACGCCTTTTCGCTGACGGTGCAGGCCGCAAGGCCAGGAGGAAGCATGAGGCCCTTCTGGGAGCCGGTCATGCAGCAGTCGATGCCCCATTCGTCGGTCTTGCACTCGACGGCGCCGATGCCAGTGATCGAGTCGACGATGAAGACGCAATCGGGATAGTTCTTGACGATCTTGCCGACGGCCTCGACGTCATTGAGGATTCCCGAGGAGGTCTCGGACTGGGTGACCACGACGCCGCGCGCGTCGGGGTTCTCCTCGAGAGCCTTGGCCACGTCATCGGGGTTGACGCAAACCTGCCAGCCGTACTCGAGAACGATAGGCTCGAGGCCATAGGCCTTCGAGATCTGAACCATGCGCTGTCCGAACTTGCCGTTATAGCACACGATGACCTTGTCGCCGGGGCAGAAGCAATTCGCTATCGCAGACTCCATGGCACCGGTTCCCGAGGAAGCGAAGATGCAGACGTCCGAGTTTGGCGCGCAGAAGACCTCCTTCAGCCCATCAGCGCAATCGCGGACCACCTGGTTGAAGTCGGGGGTCCTGTGGTGGATCATCGGCTTGGCCTGGGCCAGGAGCACCTCGGAGGGAACGGTGGTCGGTCCTGGGGTCATGAGATACCTTTTCTTCATTGCTTTTCCTTTCTAGACTATGGTTTCTCTTGCCATTGAAAATGCGTTTATGCCGCTTGAGCGGCGGATTTCCTATCTAAGTCAGTCCCTCGCCCCTCTCGAGAGGGCAATCTTGCCCGTCCTGACTATCTCCTTGATGCCATAGGTTCGGAACATGCTCTCCATGGCGTCGAGCTTGTCTGCAGTGCCCGTCGCCTCGATCGTGAGGGTGGTCTTGCCGACGTCGACGATCTTCGCTCGGAAGACGTTCACCAACTCGATTATCTCGTGGCGCGTCTCTCCGGTAGCGCTGACCTTGAAGAGGACGAGCTCGCGGTCGACGCATGCCTCCTTGTCGAAGTCGTTGACCTTGTGGACGTTGATCAGCTTGTTCATCTGCTTGATGACCTGCTCGTATGCAGCCTCATCGGCATCGACGACGACCGTCACGCGCGAAAGCGTTGGGTCCTCGGTAACGCCTACCGCAAGCGACTCGATGTTGAAGCCGCGGCGGGCAACGAGGCCGGTGATGCGCGTAAGGACGCCGAACTTGTTATCGACGAGCATCGAAAGCGTGTGCAGCATCGTCTACCTCCTTCCCTTGCGCGAAGTCCTGCCAGCCTTTTCGACGCCGATCATCTTGTTGAGCGGGCTGTCGGGCGCAACCATCGGAAGCGCCAGCTCGAGCGTGGACATGCGCACGTCGAGGATTCCGGGGCCTGGGCACTCGAGGAGAAGCGCGAGTGCTTCCTTCAGCTTCTCGGGGCTGCTGACCTCATCGCCGTACCAGCCATATGCTTGCGCGAGCAGTTTGAAGTCGGGGATGCGCGGGAGGTCGACGGCACTGTAGCGACCCATGTAGAAGAGCTCCTGCATCTGCTTGACCATGCCGAGAGACCCATTGTCGACAACGACCACCTTGACGGGCAGGCCATACTGGGCAATCGTCG
>JAFWGD010000083.1 GCA_017515355.1 Coriobacteriales bacterium | reverse complement strand
TTGACGCCGTTCTTCTCTGCAAACGCAGCGCAAGCCTCTGCAGGATCGACGCCCTCGGCTGCCTGCTCCTCGACATACGCGTTCAGCCTCTCCTTAACCTCAGCGGGGAGTTTAGCCAGCATATCCTTCAACGAATCGGCCATTTGAAGCTCCTTTCGAATTCGATTCCCAGTAACGTGCGTTCAATTCCAACGAGTACATTATATGTTGGTTCGAACGCTGAGAACAGGGCTTCGATCGATGCAATTCGAAGAGCTCGCCATGCCCGAAGCGAACGCGACGCACCCCTATGGAATGCGTCGCGCCAGCTATTCGATATGAGGTTGGGCGAAGCCCTTCTCCCCTACTCCTTGCCCTCGTAGAGCTCGAGCGCCTTCGGGAGATACTTCTTGGCGTAACGATAGTAGATGTAGAGCCACTCGCCCACGAAGTCGCCATCGGACTCCTTCTGCAGCGACCAGACGTACCAACACCAGCCTGCAAGGCCGATGAATGCGTAGTTGTGGCGGCGCTCCTCGAGCGTAGGCGTCCTGCCGAAGTAGAGCTCGAGCGCCTTGTCCGCCTCATCCTCATCAAGCTCGCAGGTGACCACGAAGGTTCCGTAGTCACTCGCATAGTCCGACATGCCGGCATACTCCCAGTCGATGAGAGAGAGGTTGTCCTGCTCGTCGTAGAGCAGGTTGAGGTAAAAGAAGTCATTGTGGGTGAGGCACTCCGGCGCGTCATCGCCCGCGGCGCATTCCCTGACGCGGAGCGCCTGGTCGCGCAGCTCGTAGTATCCTGGAACCTGGATCGGGCCCTTCTCGAGCAGCAGCTTCTCATAGCTCAGGCCCTCCTGCAGATAGTCGAAGTGCCTTTCGAGCGTCAAATCCTGCTCGTGCAGCCTGCGCGCCACCTCCATAGCCTCGGCGAGCTGCGCCTCATCGTGCGGATCGAGCTCGCGCGCATTTACGATGAACTTCGAGATCTTCCAGCCCTGATCGGGGTTCTCATAGATGAAGGTTTCGTCGATGCCGATATCGCGTGCCAGCGTAAGCGCCTCCATCTCGGCCTTGCGGTCGATCATGTTCTCCGTTCCGATGCCCGGATGGCGATAGACATACTCGCCGTCGTTGGTGGTGAAATGGCAGGAGAGGTTGGTCAGCCCCTGCTTTAGCGGGAAGACGTCGCGAATCTCGGTCTTCTTGCATCCAAGCACCGAGACTATGTTGTCGAGGATCGAGGAGTCGACGTTCTCTTTGAAGAACGGATCGAATTCGCGCAGCTCATCGAGGGTGTCGAACTCATAGAAGACGCCATCCTTGCATTCCTTGATCTCCATATCCAGCTCGTCGATGTGCTCTGAGTAGATGTCCTCCCAGAGCTTGCTCGCCGTGCGAGGATCATCGTAGACCTCTTCGAGGATCTCGACGAAGCGCTCGGAGAAGGCGCGGTCGAAATACGCATGATCGGTCATGTACCAGCCGGAATCGTAGCCGATCTCGACCTTGACGATCCTCCCCTTGCTATCGGTGATGACAACCCACTCATCCGTGGGCTCGGCGGTGTAGGCGCACGGATAGTTCGCCTTCCACTCATATTTACTGAACGGATTCTCAGTGAAGTAGGTGTCGGAGGCGCAAATGTAGGTGTTGCCGAGCTGATCGCGCACGCGGTAGAGCGTGGAGTTGTTGTTCCTCGACGCGTACTCGTCGTTGATGACGATCTTCACTCCATAGTCCTCCTCAAGATGGAAGAAGACCTCCTTCTTGTAGCCCACGACGACAGTGATGTCGTCGATGCCGGCCTCCTGAAGCTGCTTGATCTGACGCTCGACCAGCACCTCCCCGCGCACCTTGAGTATCCCCTTGGGCATCTCGTAGGAGATTGGGGCGAAGCGCGATGACATCCCCGCCGCCATGATGATGGCGTTTTGGACCTTGTAGGGCTCGAGCTCGCGCTTGCCACGCGCGGTGATCTTCCCATCCTTGAGAAGCTTGGCCTGAGTGAGCTTGCGGTGCACGTTGTTGGCGGCTCCGAGCGAGACTCCCATGCGCTCGGCAAGGTCACGCTGGGTGATGCCCGGGTTGTCCATGATCAGGCAAAGGGCCTCGAATTCGTTTCTCTTCAGCATTTCAGTCTGTCCTCGTTCGCATTGTATTTGAACTACTCGAATGTTCACTTTCTATGAACATTGCGCTTCATATTGAACGACAATTGTCAACTGAATGTCAATATCAAATACCGTTCAACGGCAAAAAAGTGCAATTTAGCCAATATCGAATCGCTTTAGTTGAGTGAATTTTCCTAGTTCACACGCGTATTTGTTTAGAATACTTTTTGGGGTTCACAAATCGTGAACATGTGCTATCATTCTGAACAAGCAGCAGCAATCCAACATGGAAAGTCCGCTCAGAAAGATCGATTGGGCTGTTCCGAAACTCGAAAAAGGGGTGATGATGTCTTGGATGCAAACGTTGTGAAGATGCGCAATGACAGGAGAAGGCGCTACATGGTGAGGGGCATCGCCTTCGCGATTGCCTCCGGAATCTGCTATGGACTCTACACAGGCTTCCTGACCCTTGCTGAATCGCAGGGAGTGTGGGCCGATTGGTTCGCAGGCGCCGCCTGGGGAGGCCATCCCGCGCTCAGCGCCTTTGCCATCACATTCGTCCTCGCCGCGCTGGCTGCAGGCCTCAACGACGTCTTCAGCGGCATCTGGTCGTTGGCCGCATGCGCAAAGAACCGCCAGCTGGGCGACTTCTGGAAAACCATCAAGACCAAGCCCGGCCGCATCATGATCCTGTGCGCCGTGGTTGGCGGACCGTTGGCGACCATCGCCTACATCATCGGTCTCAACTCGGCAACTGCGGCGGGCAATCCAGGCGTCATCGTGCCCATCGCCGCGCTTAACTGCGCAATCGGCGCGATCCTCGGCAGGGTGTTCTTCAAGCAGGAGCTCAATGGACACAAGATCATCGGAATCATAATCTGCCTGATTGCAGCGGCGGTCGTCGGTGGCACGAGCTTCGCCTCTGTCGGAGGAGATGTCCTCCTCGGATGCCTGTTCGCATTCCTTGCCGCATTCGGCTGGGGCTTCGAGGGCTGCGTGGCAGGATTCGGAACGATCCTCATCGACTACCGCATCGGCATCGCAATCCGCCAGGTGACGGCGGGAGTGCTCGAGCTATTCGTGATGTTCCCGATCCTTGCGATGGTCAGCGGTGGAGCGGGCCAGATGGTTCAGCTCGTCGGAGCGGCCTTCTCCGAGCCCTACATCCTGATCTTCGTCATCTCGGGCTTCTTCGCAATGCCGGCATACTCCTTCTGGTACAAGGGCAATTCGATGTGCGGCGCTGCGCTCGGCATGTCTTGCAACGGCATGTACGCATTCTGGGGCCCGTTCTTCATCTGGATCATCATGGGCGTGTTGAACATCGGCGGCATGGCAGCTGATTTCCCGCCTCTTGAGCCCATCCA
>JAFWGD010000082.1 GCA_017515355.1 Coriobacteriales bacterium | reverse complement strand
GGCTGCCGGCGGCACGGGCTCGGCGTGAGCGACGGGCTCGGGCTCGGGGGCTGCCGGCGGCACGGGTGCGGCAGATGCGGGCTCGGGCTCAAGGTCGACCGCGACATCAGGCTCCGCCTTAGCCTCCTCGATCGCCGCGCCGCAGTGGCGGCAGAACTTGGCGGTCGCGGAGATCTCTCCCCCGCAAACGGGGCAAGTCTTGGTGTCCATCGTTACCTCCTATCAGTACAGTGATGCTGCCGCGTCGAGAAGCTTCTGGCTGGTCCTTCCCTGGATCTCCAGGTAGTAGGCCATCTCGGCGTCATTGAGGTCTTCGCTCTCCCATTTCTCGAACGATGCGGTCATGTCGAGTTCCTTTTGGATCATCTTGTTGTAGTCGTTGAGCAGCGAAGTGTCGGTGGGGTTCTTGGCGTACTTCTTCATGAAGGCGCAGTAGTCGTCGACGAATGCCTCGTAGTCATCCATGGCCTTCTTGAAGTCCTTGCGCAGCCCGCTGGAACTGCTGGAACTGCTGGAACTGCTGCTGGAGCTGTCAGCCTTGGGCTCGGGAGCAGGAACAGGCTCGGGCTCCGATTCGGCTTTGGGATTGGACCTCCTAGGCGCGTTAAGGGTTATGTCGATGATCTCGAGGTCATTGAATCGCCTCTTCTTGTCTTGCATGCTCAAGCTTTCGAAATCGAACGCATCGCCACCGTAACTGATGCTTATGTGATACCCATCGGCATCGTCGGCGCTGAAGTGGGCACCAAATTTATCGGCGGAGGATCCGTCGTACTCGTATTCGTCTGCTGTGAATCCAGCCTTCTTGCAAGCATCGACATATTCCTGGTAATCATTCATGGACGCACGGTATATCTTGACATGGATGCTCTCGTCGTACTCCGTGATGACCTTGCCGTACTCGACATCGGTAATCGGAAGGTGCTTGCCAAGCGAGCTGGAAGGCCATTCCATTTCAGGAGCGGAGTTCTTAAACCCGTCCGTTCTTCCGCACTTCACGCAAGTCTTCGGCATCGAATACGTGGCATCGCACCAGTCATGGAAGCAGATCACCTTGGTTCCGAGCAGGATGCCGAAGATCGCAACCAGCGCAACTAACCCGCCGATGATTGCGAACTTTTTCTTGCCCTTCTTCTTGGACTTGGGTGCTGCCTCCGCCGCCGCGGCCACCGCTGCGATTTCATCCGCGGATTCGTGGGCCAGGCAAGCTTCCTGCTCTGCCGCTTCGGCGGCTGCCTCTTCCACAACCTCGGCCTCAGTCGCCTCCACAGGGCTTCCGCAGTTGGTGCAGAACCTCGAGCCGACCTCCAGCTCCGTTCCGCAATTCTCGCAAAATGGCATTTTCATCTCTCCAATCGGGTTCGTTTAGAGCATCATTCCGACAGAGGATAAGGCTGCACGCAACGTGCAGGTCAAGCGCAAAATGCCGCCGGAATCGTCCAAGCGCAAACCGCTGCTTTTTCGGATTCGGCGCGTCCGCTCTCACATCGCAGCACAGCGCGCCCCCACCGCGCTTTTCCAGCTATAATGGGAGATTGGTATCCGGCAGAACCAATTGAATCGGATGGTGCACGAAATGATCGACATCAACTTTTTGAGAAACAACCCCGACGTGGTCAAGGAGAACATCAGGAAGAAGTTCCAGGACCATAAGCTCCCACTGGTGGACGAGGTCATCGAGCTCGGCTCGAAGCGCCGCGAGATCATCATGGCAACCGAGGAGCTCAAGAAGCTGCGCAACCAGGTCTCGAAGGCTAACGGCAAGCTGTTCGGCCAGCTCAAGAAGTGCGTGGACGATATCGAAAAGGCTAAGATCCAGGCCGAGATCGACCAGAACAACGAGACGGTCAAGGCGAACGCGGACAAGATGGCGGCGCTCGACGACGAGCTCGCACAGCATGACGCGCGAATCCGCGAGATCTTGATGACGATCCCGAACATCATCGACGACAGCGTTCCCATCGGCAAGGACGACTCCGAGAACGTCGAGGTCCAACGCTACGGCGAGCCAGTCGTGCCCGACTTCGAGATTCCCTACCACACCGACATCATGGCGACCTTCACCGGCATCGACATGGAGGCCGCGGGACGCGTGGCCGGCAACGGCTTCTACTACCTGATAGGCGACATCGCGCGCTTGCACTCCTCGATTCTCTCCTACGCGCGCGACTTCATGATCGGCCGCGGCTTCACCTACTGCATCCCGCCGTTCATGATCCGCGGCAACATCGTCGACGGTGTCATGAGCTTTGCCGAGATGGACGCGATGTTGTACAAGATCGAGGGCGAAGACCTCTATCTGATCGGCACCAGCGAGCATTCGATGATCGGCCGCTTCGTCGACCAGCTGATTCCCGCCGAGGAGCTCCCGTACGCGCTCACGAGCTATTCGCCGTGCTTCCGCAAGGAGAAGGGCGCGCATGGCATCGAGGAACGTGGCGTCTATCGCATCCACCAGTTCGAGAAGCAGGAGATGATCGTGATCTGCGAGCCCGAGGACAGCCCGAAGTGGTTCGATGTCCTCTGGCAGAACACCGTCGATTTCTTCCGCACGCTCGACATCCCCGTGCGCACCCTCGAGTGCTGCTCGGGCGACCTCGCCGACCTCAAGGTGAAGTCGGTCGACGTCGAAGCCTGGTCACCGCGCCAGCAGAAGTACTTCGAGGTCGGCAGCTGCTCGAACCTCGGCGATGCGCAGGCCCGCCGCCTCAAGATCCGCATCAAGGACAAGGATGGCAAGAAGCACTTCGCGCACACGCTGAACAACACCTGCGTCGCCCCGCCGCGCATGCTGATCGCGTTCCTCGAGAACAACCTGCGCGCCGACGGCACCGTGGCCATCCCCGAGGCGCTGCAGCCCTACATGGGCGGCCAGAAGGAGCTCGTGCCCACCAAGTAGGTCGGATGCATCGATAGCAAAAACCCACGCAGAGCTGCTAAAATGCAGCTCTGCAGCTTTTTATTCGAGAAATTGCATAGGAACTCGCTGCCATGCCATTCAGAATCATCCGAGACGACATCACCAGGGTGCATGCGGATGCGATAGTCAACACCGCGAACCCCGAGCCCACCTACGCTCGCGGGACCGATATGGCTGTCTACATGGCTGCTGGCGTGGAGCCTCTGCTCGAGCAGCGCAGGGCCATCGGGAAGATCGCGCCCGGCGATGCGGCTGCAACCGACGCGTTCGCACTTCCCGCGAGGCACATCATCCATACAGTCGGGCCGGTTTGGATCGATGGCGAGCATGGCGAGTTCGAGACGCTCGCCTCCTGCTACCGCAAGAGCCTCGAGCTGGCTGAGGAGCTG
>JAFWGD010000081.1 GCA_017515355.1 Coriobacteriales bacterium | reverse complement strand
GCGTATACCGCGAAGTTCCCTCCTTGGAGTGACCTCCTACGCGAATGGGTCCGGTGAAGTCCGCGCAGATGCAATCGAGGTATTCAGCCGCAAGCCTTTGACCAGGCGTGCTCTCGAGATAGCTGAAGTTGAAATCCTCGCGCCATCCGACGATCGTATTGTCTGTGCCACGGAAGGCGACGAAGGCCGATTCGTCATCAAGGTAGAAGGTGACCGCCGAGAACTGAAGCTGCCGCTCCTTGTCGATGTCGTTGGCATAGGAACCTAGCTCGACATTGCAAAAGCGCTTGCAGCCAGCAGCCGCAACCAATAGTTCCTTTGGATCGTTCTCGAGGTTGCTCTGAGCGATGCCGAGCTCCAAGTAGCGGTCGCAAACAGCTGAAAGCGTGATGCGCTCGCCGCTGTCGAAGGGCGCGACGATGCTCCCGAGATCGAGATACGTCAACTCGCAGAAGATGAGGTTATCGACATCGTTGCACGGGCTGCCGGAAAACGAAACGTCGCCTCGCCAAGCTATGTAGTCGATGAAATTGGCCATTTAGCGCTACTTCTTCGTCGAAACGTTGCTCTTGAAATGCATGATGTCGCCATCCTGGACAACGTATTCCTTGCCCTCTTGGCGCAGTTTGCCTGCTGAGCGACATCCAGCCTCGCCGCCAAGCTCCACGTAGTCGGAGTAGCTGGCGGTCTCGGCCTTGATGAACCCGCGCTCGAAATCGCTGTGGATTGTGCCCGCGGCCTCTGGCGCCTTGGCACCTATGCGGATCGTCCAAGCGCGCGTCTCGTCGGGGCCAGTCGTGAAGAAGCTCTGCAGGCCGAGCAGCCGATATGCCTCGTGGACGAGACGAACGAGCCCACTCTCCTCCAATCCCATCGACTCCAGGAACTCCTGAGCCTCTTCAGGCTCCAGCTCGGCAAGATCGGCCTCGATCTGAGCGCAGATGGGCACGGGCTTGCAGCCGTCGATCTCCGCGAAATCGTCCTCGAGTTGGCTCTCGTCGATGTTGGCGATGTAGAGCATCGGCTTCATCGTCAGCAGGTGGAGCTCATAGATTGCGTCTACCTCTTCGTCCGTGAGACCAAGCGTACGCGCACGGTGGCCCTCATTGAGACCCGCGAATACCTTCTTGGCCGCCTCTAGCTTGGCGATGGCGCCCTTGTCGCGCTTAGCTTCCTTCTCCAAGCGAGGTATCGCCTTCTCGACCGTGGCAAGATCTGCGAGGATCAGCTCGGTCTTGATCGTCTCGACATCGCTCTGCGGATCTACCTTGCCATCGACGTGCACGACGTTCTCGTCGTTGAAATAGCGCACAACCTCAGCCATGGCATCGCAGTTGCGGATGTTGGCGAGAAATTGGTTGCCGAGGCCCTCGCCTTGGCTAGCCCCAGCCACAAGACCTGCGATGTCTACGAATTCGATGGTGGCCGGAATGATCTTGGCGGGATTGTCGATAGCGGCAAGCTTGTAGAGGCGCTCGTCGGGAACCGGGACGACTCCGACGTTGGGCTCGATAGTCGCGAACGGGAAGTTCGCAGCCAGTCCTCCCTTGTGCGTCAGGGCAGTGAACAATGTGGATTTGCCGACGTTGGGCAAACCGATGATGCCAAGTGAGAGTGACACGCACGACCTCCTAAGGGACCTTGAATCGTTAAATGCTATGATAGCACCCATGATGCTGAACGATTCCAAAACAAGCGCTCAGGCGCCTGAACCGCAGGTCGCCGCAATGCAAGGGGCAACCTTTCAGGAAGAGCCTCGCAAGCCCTTCATCCTGCTGCTGCATGCATCCGTGGGCTCAGGCCACATGACCGCCGCAAAGGCCATAGCCCAAGCCCTCGACGATCTCAAGGCCGCAGGCTTCAAGGTATGTCCAGAGCAGCCGCTTGACTACGAGGTCGAGGTGGTCGACAGCCTCGAATTCGGCCGTATCAGATTCGACGGCAACAAGGTGGCTTCGAGCTTCATAGGCCCTATGCGCGGCCTCTATGACATCTGGTGGCGCTACTTCCTCACCGGCAGGATTGTCTGGAACGGCGGAACTGGATGGCTGCACGTGATGTTCCCGCGTTTCGCCGACTACGTGCGCGAGCGCAGGCCAGATGCCATCGTCTGCACCCATATAACAGCCGCCAACATCGCAGTAGGCGCGCGCATGGTAACCAAGCAGGACTTCCCCATCATCTGCGTTCCAACAGATTATGAGGTGGAAGGGCAATTCCCTGCACAATACACCGACCTCTTCTGCACGGCCTCGCAATTCATGTCCGACACTCTGCTCGCTCGCAAGGTCCGCCCGGATCGCATTCTGGAGACGGGAATCCCGGTGCGTCCCGATTTCACCAAGAAATACGACAAATCGACGGAAAGGAAGCACTGGGGTCTACCCGCAGACAAGAAGATCGCCCTGATGCTGACAGGCGCGTCCTTGCCCAAACCCTACGAAAGACTGCGTGCAACCCTAATGGAATTGATGCCGAGGTTGCGCGACTTCCCCAACATGGAGTTCGTCTTCATTGCCGGAAGAGATGAGGAATACAGGGCGCGCATCGAGGC